>CAMWTL010000008.1 GCA_947177145.1 uncultured Porphyromonadaceae bacterium | reverse complement strand
CGCTCCATGCGGGGAGGCGGAGACAGCATAGCCGGGAGCCGGAGCTGGGTTGTTCACGAGGATGGGTTTCCGACACATGTCTTCGAGCAAGGCTTCCGCCGTGCGCCTTTCCTAACGCATTAAGGTGATGACAGCATAAGGGCTCCACCTCTTCCCATTCCGAACAGAGAAGTTAAACCTTATCACGCCGATGGTACTGCGAAAGCGGGAGAGTAGGTAATCGCCCCCTTAGGGAGCCGGACCATTTGGTCCGGCTCTTCTTTTTTATAGCAATTTAGCTTTACGATTTGGGATGTATGGATAGGCGATCTACGAATCGCCTATCATTTGCTTTTAGATGAAGCGGGAAAAGTCTACGAGGCGCATATCGCCACTTTCTTGGTAAGTCTGGTGTAGGGCAAAGGCGGCACGGAGATTGTGCGGCATATGGGCTTTAGAGGCTATTTTAAGGTAATCCCACATTATCTCCTTATAGTCGGGATGAACACAGTTCTCAATGATATGGTAGGCACGCTGACGAGGATCTTTGCCTCGGAGGTCAGCCACTCCCTGCTCAGTTACTATCACACGAGCGCAATGATCGGTGTGGTCAACGTGACTTACCATCGGCACTATGGCAGAGATACGTCCACCTTTCTGGATAGAGGGACATAGGAAAATCGAGAGGAAGGCGTTACGGCAGAAATCTCCCGAACCTCCAATGCCGTTCATCATATAAGTGCCATTGATATGTGTGGAATTAATGAAGCCGAAAATATCACATTCCAAGGCAGTGTTCATTGCCAATAAGCCTAACCGCCGCACAATCTCGGGATGATTCGATATTTCGCTTGGTCGCATAAGCAACTTGTCGCGATAGAAGTCAATTTCATCCATGAACTTCAGCATGGCGTCATCGGAGAATGCCAAAGCACATGTAGAGGCAAAGCTACATTTCCCCTCTTCCATAAGGGTCATAACCGCATCCTGCACCACCTCCGTGAACATCTCAAAGCGTGGAATACCCGGATGTTCTGCAAGACCATAGAGGGCGGCATTAGCCACATTTCCCACACCGCTTTGGATAGGTAGGAATTCCGGGGGGATACGGCGTGCCTTTATCTCTGAGGCAAGGAAATCTGCCACATTGTATCCTATGGCTCTGGTGGTGTCGTTAAGTTGGGTAAAGGAGCGGATGCTTTCCGATTCATTGCTCGGAACAACCCCTACGATTTTCTTAGGGTCAATGTGGAGCACAGTGTCTCCGATCCTGTCGGAAGGCTTATAGATGGGTATCTCACGGCGGTGAGGCGGATCGAGAGGAACATAGTTGTCGTGAAATCCTCGGAAGGAGGTTTGGTAATAGGAGCTGTATTCTATGATTACTTTTTTCGCCATCTGCACGATGGTAGGGCTTTGCCCGAGTCCTGCTCCCAGAATCACGTCCCCGGAGGGATTCATTTCGGTAACCTCAATAATCGCCACATCCAAGTCGCCGACAAAGCCATAGCGCATATCCTGCGAAACGTGGCTCAGGTGGGGATCGTAATAATTCATTCCCCCCTCGTTGACCGCCGCTCTGGTGACGTGTGTGCCCTGATAAGGCATCCGCTGGTTTATTGCCTCAGCGCGTGTAAGAGCCCCGTCTACATAGTCGTTGGTAGACGCTCCACTATACAGGTTGATTTTAAATGGCTCTCCCTGCTCATGCAGACGGCGAGCTTTCTCTGCCAACGCCACCGTTACAACTTTAGGAGTTCCCGAGGCTGTAAAGCCGGATGTGGCGACATTGTCACCGTTTTTAATGTGACTTGCGGCTTCTTCAGCAGAAATAAATGGGAAACTCATTTGTAGCGTATTGAATTTAATGGTAATTTTGCACAAAAGTAACTATATTATTCCATTCAATCGATATATGGAACCGTTTTTTTTGCCTAAAACCGGAAAAAATAGCACAGAATTGAAGAAAGTGCGCATTGAGACCTACGGTTGCCAGATGAATGTGGCAGATTCGGAGGTTGTGGCGGCTATGATGAGTATGGCAGGCTACGAACCTACAGACAAGGACGAGGAGGCTGCCGCTGTGCTTCTAAATACATGCTCCATCAGAGAAAATGCAGAGCAGAAGATTTATTCACGCCTTGCATATTGGAACGCTTTGCGTAGAAAGACAGCACATAATGTCATCATCGGAGTGATAGGATGTATGGCTGAGCGTCTGAAGCAGCGTCTTATAGAGGAATACGGAGTTGATATTGTGGCAGGTCCGGACGCTTACCTTGACTTACCCAATCTTGTGGCTGCTGCCGAGACCGGCGCGAAAGCTATCAATATTGACCTTTCTACCACCGAGACCTATCGCGATGTGCTGCCTCGAAGATTGGGCGCCTCCCGGACAGGTGGCTTCATCTCAATTATGCGAGGCTGCAATAACTTCTGTTCATATTGCATCGTGCCTTATACACGTGGACGTGAACGTAGCCGCGATCCGAAAAGCATACTCCGTGAACTCGAAGACCTTCGCGCTCGCGGCTTTAAGGAGGTGACACTGCTGGGTCAGAATGTCAATAGTTATAACCACGTGGCAGACGATGGGACAGTCACTACATTCCCTCGCTTATTGGCTATGGTGGCTGAGGCAGCCCCGGAGATGCGCATTCGCTTCACTACTTCCCATCCTAAGGATATGAGTGACGCTACACTTGAGACTATGGCACGATACGGTAATATAGCGCGTCACGTGCATCTGCCCGTGCAGAGCGGCAGCGACAAGGTGCTGAAGCTTATGAACCGTAAATATACACGCGAATGGTATCTTGACAGGGTGGCTGCCATACGCCGGATACTGCCCGATGCAGGTCTTTCCACCGATCTTTTCACCGGCTTCCATAATGAGACGGAGGAGGATTTCCAAGACACTCTTTCCTTGATGAGAGAGGCGGGATTCGACTCGGCGTTTATGTTTAAGTATTCGGAACGTCCGGGTACCTATGCCTCGAAACATCTCCCTGACAATGTGCCTGAGGACGTGAAAATAGAGAGATTGAACCGTATGATTGCCCTTCAAAATGAACTCTCTGCCGAAAGCAACCGCAGGGATGTGGGTAAGGTAATGGAAGTGCTTGTGGAAGGACGTTCAAAACGCAGTGCCGATGAATTTGTAGGGCGTACAAGCCAGAATAAGGTTGTGGTATTTCCAAAGGGTGACACAAAGCCCGGTGACTTCGTTAAGGTACGTGTCACGGAATCGAGCAGTGCCACTCTCCGTGGAGAACTGGTATGATATCAGTCGCCCATGAAGTAATTGAACGATAACAATCAGAAATCAGGCAATTCACTGAGCCAATCGTCATCTGCACGATTGGCTTTTTTTTCTATTCCTGCCAGATAAGCGGCAGCTGTCTTCGGGGGTTCCTGGAGTGGCTCGGGTATTTCGGGACGAATTTCTTCCTCAGCGGGAACAAAAGGGACAGGGGTAGGGGCATCTGCCGGTGGGGTAACAACCGGCTTCTGGTTGTTAATCTCCATCCGTTTGCGTACAAGCGCACGTTGCCGAGCCGCCTCCAACATACCTATCGGCTCCACCAGCTCATTGTCATCTGCCACTGCAAGACGTTTACGGGCATCTGCGAGGCGTGCCTCAAGTTCGGATATGCGTTTTTCATAGCCACGTTTCATAGCCTCCACTTTTGAAAGCTCACGGTCAAATTCCCTCAGCTTCTCATCTATCGACTTATGTTCGGCAAGGGAATCCATAGCCTTCGTCAGCTGTAGCTTTGTCTCCTCGAGTTCGCGGTGCTGCTCGGTGAGCCGTTTCTCCGTATCTGCCAATTGGCGCGACAGTTCCGCTGCCCTGAAAGTCTGTATAGATGCTTCCTTGCGTTGGCGGTCAAGGAGCTTTATGGTTTCGTCAAGACGTTTTTGAAGATCGTTTTCCATTTGGTCGGCTTCTTCGAGGCGTTGGCGTGCTTTGAACGGGTGCAGCCACACACGCCAGGAGGTCCATTTCAAGCAATAGCCTCCCGCCATTATTCACTCTGCTGATTGATGTTAGCCTCATTATCCTCAGAGGCTTCGGATAAATCGGGTTTAACTACAATTCCGGTGCTTTTACGTCCGTTGATAGCAATAGTAAGGGGTTGGGCGAACTGCACTATCCTAACCGTGTCGCTCTCATATATGGCAGGAATAGAGTCGAGGTAATCGGCATCGAATATGCCCTGACCATGTACCGGATCGACCGTAAAATAGCCTACGCCGAAAGAGGTGAGGTTCTGGAAGAAATGTGTACCTTGGGACGGCTCTATGTGATAGCCGGGGAGGGCTGACTCTACAATTAGACGTGCTCCGGCAATCTGGGGCCATCTTACCGGGATACCGAGGGCTGAATCGGAGGAGCCCCAGCGTCCAGGACCTATGAGTATGTATGGCTCTGATTCGTTGATAAGGTCACGGTTGATCTTTTCAATCTCACGTGCCACTTCCGGATTACGTGTACTGTTGAAGGTCTTCGGCTTCACATACACCACAGTGCGAACCCCATCCATCACTCCGTGACCGAGAGCTGTCTCGGAACGTAGCAGGAGCTTGGAGTCGTCCACATCCATAACGGAATCGTCAAGCATCTCCTTCTTATCCACTATCGGACGAATCTGGAGCCAATAGAGCATACCCTTCTTATCGGAGGAGTTGGCATCCGGTCGCACTAAGCCCGCAAACTCTATTTCCACGGGTCTGCCCATGGCATATTGTCCGGTGGTGAGCATAAAGTCGAGTGCCTCAGCTAAGGGATATACTTTTTGGCGAAGGATATTGGCGAAGGTGACAATCTTACGTCCCGGACCGAAGCCTGAGTCACGGATCATACGGTCGTTGAAGTCGAATGTGGACACAAGATACTTCAACGCCCCGGTCTTGAAAGCGTCAGCCACAGGAATCTTCACAATATTGAAGCCGTCATCGGTCTTGAAATCCTCACTTCTCGGAGGCACATCAGGGAGGGCATAGAGTGTGCGCTGTGTGTCGCGCAGAGCCAATTCCACGGTGGAGGTCTGCAGCACGTGCTCGGGATGACGTGGGGAGAAACGCAGGGCGAGTCCTCCGTCTACTATATACTTGCCAAGCCCGGCAGCCACTTCTGCCACACCGTCTTCCGCTACCTCATGGTTAAGGGGATAATAATTGATGGAACGTCCCACACCGGAAAAACTCGGATAATAGAACCCCTGATGATCCTCACCGACCACTTCCTGAAGAATGATAGCCATCTTTTCCTGGTCTATTACATTGCTTGTAGCATTCATATATGCCTTGGAATCGGCAAAGAACACTGAGGCATATACACTCTTCACGGCATCGCACAGCATACGCAGCATCACATCCGTATCTTTAAGATGCGGAATCATATACGTGGAGTATATGCCGGCGAAGGGCTGGTAATGCGAGTCCTCAAGCAGCGACGAGCTGCGCACAGCCAAGGGTTTGTCGATCACGTCAAACAAAGCCTTGAAATTGTCAATGAGCAGCTCAGGGAGACGTGCGGCAAGGAAACAGCGAAGAATCTCATCGTCGGGACGGTCGGAGAGCGCTATAGGATAGAGAGCGTTAGTCTCCATAAACTGGTCGAAGATGTCGGTGCAAAGCACTACGGTGCGCGGTATGGTAATCTGCACTCCCTGAAAATCGTCGCATATGGGGTTACGCTTTATAATCTGGTCGATGAAAGCGAGGCCACGGCCTTTTCCGCCGAGCGATCCCTCACCGATACGGGCAAAGTTGCTGTAGTGGTCGAAACGGTCTTTCTTGAATACAGCCACAACGCCACGGTTTTTCATACGGCGATACTTCACGATGCTCTCGAATATGAGTTTCCTCACATTGGGCACTTCGTCAAGGCGTGAGGTATGATGGTTCTTCACCACCTCCGCGATAGGGAAGAGGGCTCGTGAATAGAGCCAGCGCGACACATCGTTGCTGCTGCAATGATAGAACAGCGAATCGGCAGGGATATTAAAGATATTATTCTGAAGAGCCTTGAGATCATGGATACGCATAATCTCCATACCTGTGGAGGGATCCTTCACTATGAAATCTCCGAAACCGAAATGTTTCTCCACCGCGTCACGCAACTCCTGGGGCAGCGTCTTGGAATTCTTGTCGAGAAAGACAAATCCCCCTTCACGTACACGGCGGCGGTTATCCTCTTCCTGGCTCTCGATTATGATGGGCATGAAGGGGTCTTTACGTCTCACCATAGCGGCGAATTTGAGTCCGGCATCGGGGTCTTTCTTCCCATCTTTCGGGAAGCGCACATCGGAGATTATTCCGAGCATATTGTCGCCATACTTGTTGAAAAGCTCTTCCGCTTCCTCATAGTCGCGGGCAAGCAGCACTTTCGGGCGTCCGCGCATACGTAGCATAGCCTCATGCTCATTCAGTGCCTCGGTGGAGAACTCCATACTCTGCTTAAGGAGATACTTAAAAAGATATGGAAGTATCGAGGAATAAAAGCGTATGGAGTCTTCAATAAGCAAGACCGACTGGACGCCGACATCGCAAATGTCGTTGTCGGCGTTCATACGGTCTTCGATGAGTTTTATTATAGCAAGAATCAAGTCGACATTGCCCAGCCAGGAGAACACATAGTCCACTCCGGCAAGATCCTCGTTGGCGATTCTGCGGCGCACCTCCTTTGAGAAGGGAGTGAGCACTACAAAAGGAATCTCCGGATAGAGGGTGTCGATCTTATGTGCCTCGCGGAAGGTCTCACTCACGTCTACTCCCGGCATAGCGATAATCAGGTCGAATTTCTTTTCAGCCAACTCCCGATAAGCCTCCTCATAATTGGCTGCCTTTACGAATCGGGGAGGAGAGGAGAGGTTGAGCGAGACATACTCGAAATATACCTGCTCGTCCACACGGCCGTCTTCCTCCATCATAAAAGCGTCGTAGGGTGTGGCTATGAGAAGCACGTTGAATATGCGTTTCTGCATTAATCGTTGAAACGCGGTGTCTTTCAGATAGAGAGTGGAAAGGAGAGATTCGGTTACGTTGATCATCGTCGAATTTTATGGTTTGTGCCGACTGCGGGAGAATCAGTCTTTCTTGGAGTTTTCCGTAAGGAATGTATCGAGGGCGGCAGTCATTGAAGGGGTCTGCTTGGTGGGGGCTTCGATGTCGAGGCGCAGCCCGGCATCCTTCACAGCCTGTGCGGTGGCTGTGCCGAAAGTGCCTATAGCCACGGGCTGCTTGCCTTCCTTACCGAAATCGGGGAAATTCTTCAGGAGCGAATCTATTCCGGCAGGGCTGAAGAAAAGGAGCATATCATAGTCGAACGGCTCACCCTCCTCGAAGTCGTTGCTCACTGTGCGGTACATCACAGCGGGAGTAAAGTCGATCTTTGCGTCGATCAGGGGCTGGAGGCTATCGGTGTGGACGTCGCTGACCGGGAAAAGGAATTTCTCCTTATGGTTTTTCTGCACGGCGGCGAGAAATTGTGGGTCGGTGAGCTTTCCTGTCTGTCCGAATGAGATTTTGCGCTTGCGGTAGACAATGTATTTCTGTAGATAGAGGGCTATAGCCTCGGTGGTGCAGAAATAACGCATCGTATCGGGCACATTCACACGCATCTCCTCGCATAGGCGGAAGAAGTTGTCGACAGCTGTGCGTGCCGTGAAAATTACAGCGGTATAGTCCGCCAGGTTTATTTTTGACTGGCGGAATTCTCGGGCCGAGAGACCCTCTACCTTAATAAATGGCCTGAACACAATTTCAACATTATGTTTCTCAGCGATGTCGTAGTAAGGCGACTTGTCGGAGGCCGGCTTCGGTTGTGAAACCAATATTTTCTTTATCTTCATCGTCATTTCTTTGAGCGGCAATGTCAATCTACACGGAACGTTATTGTGTTTTTCCTGCTTAAAAAATCTATAACAAACTGCACAGTTGGCACGCAGCCCAATAGGTAAGAATCAACGGAACTATTTCCAGACTGCAAAGGTAGTACAAAAAAAGCACCCACGACGAAAATTGGGTGAAAAAAATCCTAAAACCCTTCCAAATAAATACAAATTTGGTTATTAGAAAGCATCCGAGAGCCGTCCAGAGGAGTTCTTGCCACCATTGCGGACAGTAGAGCAGAAGCAGGGCGAGAGGGAAAAACACGATGGCTAAAAGCCCCTGACTGGCACAGAATCCTTTCAGCCACATCTTCGCGTGGAGGGCATCGTAAAACACCGTGCCGACCGTGAGATAAGCCAAAGCCATACCACAGGTATATAATACCATCAGCCCCATACATACAGCCGTGCATAGCGCCGGTTTGGCGGTGAGGGCAGGCAGTCCGAAACTTGCTGTGGGGTCTGCGGGGATAGTGTAAGCCAAGAGGGCACACAGCACAATGCCTGCCGAACAGCTCCAAAGCAGATTGAGGAGGACGATGAAGGCGGTCTCCCTCACCGTCTCGTCGAAGACGTTGCTACGTTCCCTCACATCTACCAGGTTATGCAGGAGAGCGGAGATATATTTGCTGTTGTTGCGGAATCGAAGTCCGAGGATGCAGAAAAGCAGGAAGAGCCCTGCCAAGATGAAAGACATCCCCATGTTGCGTGAATTGCTTTCCTTCACTTTCGGCACTTCCGGAGCATCCAACACCATACCGAAGGTCTTCACTTTGACCTTTACACTGTCGTTGGCTCCATTTAGGGAGTCGGGGGGTATTGGTCTTAGTGGGATGACGAACCCGGATGGCGATGTGGAAGCTGTGGGAAGTTGCGGGGATACAGGTCGGTTAGCTAAAGGTTGGGAGGCGGGAGGCACAGTATGGGTAACTGCCTGGGTAGGGGTTGTGGTATGATTGGAGGTAGCTACCGCCTGTGGAGCCGGAGCAGGTGGGTCTGCTATCGTATGTGGCACACGGCTTATCGACATCACACTGTCGACATTTATGGAATCTGCCGGCAGCTGACCGGCAATCGAATCGGTCTGGGTCATAGCCAGCCCTCCCTCTTATACCATTCCACCGCCTTATTGACTCCCTCTTTGAGTGAGACACGCGGATTGAATCCGAAACCCTCACGTGCCTTGGTCACGTCTACCGCCCAATTGCGTTGCTTCAGAATATGAAATTTGTCGCGGTTGAGCGTGGAAGGCTTCATTCGTGCCACTCCCCATTTCTCAGCTATGGCGGACACGATTTTCACACCCCATATCGGCACTGCCACTCCGATGACATGGCGCCTGCCGACTGCATCCGCAGCGATTTTACGAAACTCCTTCTGGGTGTAGGTGCAAGGCTCTGCCACGTTGAATGTCTCTCCTACAGGTGCCTTCTCCAAAGCGTCGTAGACGGCACGTGCAAGGTCTTCCACATAGATAAAACTAAGCATCTGCGGCTTGAATCCGACAGAAAAGTCGAACCCCTTCTTAATGGATTCAAACATCAGGAAATAATCCTTATCACGCGGACCATAGATGCCTGTGGCACGGAAGATGATATATGGTATGCCACACATGGCAAGGTGCATCTCTGCCTTTAGCTTTGATGCCCCATAGCGTGTGTTGGGGTGGGGAATCATTGTCTCGGTAAAGGGTGTACCCCCTTTCTCATCGCCGGGTCCTACGGCTGAGAGCGAACTCATATATAGCAACTTCTCCGGCACCTTGTCTGCCTCCTGCAGGGCTGCCGTGAAATAGCGCAGGTAATCGTAGTTGATTTTTGAGAAATCGGAGAAGCTGAGACATTTTGTAGCTCCGAGATTATAGACAATCCAATCCCATTTCTCTCCGGCAGGCAGAGCGTTGCCAAGAGCCGGCGCGAGAGATTGGGGATTATCGAAGTCAAGCTCCAAAAATTTAATGGCGGGGTCAGAGAGATACTTGCGTGATGTGGAGGCTCTAAGACCTGCCCACACCTCATAGCCTCTACGAAGCCCCTCAGCTACGAGAAATCCGCCGGCGAATCCCCCGGCTCCTACAACAAGAACTCTCTTCATATTTCAGAACTTTTACTTTTATATGAAATTATTTTATTCAATTTAACGTATCGAAAGTATAGCCGTTGGCTTGAAGCCACTCTATTGATTTCGGGAGAGCGGTCTTGAGCCTCGGGAAGCTCTTCAGCGAATCGTGGAAGACTATTATGGAGCCGTCACGTGTATAACGGCGTACATTATCAATCACCCTGGCGGCATCCACACGTTTGCTGTAGTCGCGGGTCACAATGTCGTACATTATGATGCGGTAGTGCTTCTTCAAAGCCCACAACTGCCTGGGACGCAGCCAGCCGTGAGGCGGCCGGAAGAGGTTTGAGCCGGTTACGTCGGCTCCCTCGGCAGCGTCGCGCATATAGCGCAATGTGGTAGCACTTGCCCCCTGTATGTGATGCAGGGTATGGTTGCCTACACTGTGACCGCGTCGGCGCACCTCTTCAAGCAGCCGGGGATGGCGCTGCACGTTCTGTCCGACCATAAAGAATGTGGCTTTCACACCGTAGCGGTCGAGCACGTCGAGCACCCAGGGAGTGACCTCGGGAATCGGACCGTCGTCGAAGGTGAGAAACACACGTTTCTCACCTTTATTTTCTGACGGCAGCCGGAATACGGCTCCCGGAAAGAGCCAGCGAAACCAGCGGGGCGGACACTCAATCAGTGTGGCGAGTTCCATCACATATTAAATTCAGGATGGTTCCTGACATACTCCTCATTGAGCTTACGGGAACGTGCCTGGTCGAGCTTATTGAAATTGGGATATTTCTTGAGTTGTGACTGCGAACCTCCCACACTGTAATAATATTCCAAAGCCTGATGCAGCACGGAGTCGATCATCCTCTCCTCCTGTGAGCTGCGTGCATAATCCTCGGGGGATAGGGAGGCAAGCTCGTTGGCAATCTCACAATACTTTGCCAATTCCTCCTCGTAGCCGGCAAGCGTAGCACTATCGACCTGAGCATCGGTATCGGGAGTGGCGTCGATATAATCTCCTGCAGCGTTTGCATTTCCGCTGTATGAACGTCCCATAAGGATATCATAGTTGCGTTTCAGCTCTTGGCGGGTGACACCATACTTCTCCACCAGCTCGTTGACCGCGTGGGTATCGCCGCCAAATTGCTCGTAAAGCTCAATGAAGCGGTAGAACTGGTAGGGTGCATAGCGGGTCTCCCTCGTGAGGGAGGGGTTGCCGAAGCTGATAGCCACCTCACGGTTGTATGCCAAATAGGGGGCATAGCGTTCCAAGAGATTCCAGAGCACTTTTTGTCCCTTTTCAATGAGTTTCTTATCGTTGAGACGGTCTTCCTGACCAAGTTCACCGTAGATCTGACCGAGTGTGGCTCCGATGCTCATATCGTAGGGGTCAATTGCTTCTGTAAGATTATTGTCAAGCAGTTCAACTACCTCAAGAGCCTTCTTATAGTCAGTAGCGGAAGCGGTCTTATCGGGATTTATATCCCCCTCGTAAATCAGCTCTGATGCCACGTCGAGCATAGATGAGCGGGTGGTGAGGAGCATACGGCGGGCAGTTTCGTCAAAATATGGCACCTTACCATCCTTGGCATCCGCACCGCCCCAACGATAGTTTTTCACCACATCGTAGGCGCGGTCGGTACGTGCGGGCATACCGTCCTGTATGGTGGGCACGAGTTGATGTGCCATACCGGTGGTGCGCATATAGGGAGTGAAGCCCACGTGGTATTCACCGCCTACTGTGGTGACCCAATATATGGGGCGTTTCCACCCGTTGGCTGCGTTGGTGGCTATAATGTCGAGCATCAGGATCTCACCAAGGCTGAGATAACCCTTGTTACGATAAGTCTCGGTGTCGCGCAGATTAACATAGATATGGTCTACGATATTGGCGGTGTCTTTCACATTCACCAGACCGTTCTTAATCACTGCCTCCTTATTAACCGGGATGCTTATGACAGAGCTTGGCATTGTGGGGTAGCCGTTTTCGGCACGGTTGTTGCCGCTATACACCATCTTCAGACTTGTGAGGAGGTCGGCAGGGGCTGTCTCACGTCCGAGGATGGTTACGTCTGAACGTCCGTAGGCATAATCTGCGGGAGTTGCCGTGAAGTCGACGGGAGCTGCATCGTATGACTGGCTTCTCATCTGATTAGCATACCAGTCGGAGTTGAGATAGCTGAGGTTGATAATCTTCACATCGGGACGCACACCCTCCACCTCCTGAGCATACCAAAGGGGGAACGTGTCATTGTCGCCGTTGCAGAAGACGATGGCGTTAGGTTCAAGACTATTGAGATAGTTGATAGCGTAGTCGCGTGCGGCGAAACGGTGGGAACGGTCGTGGTCGTCCCATGTCTGGCTCACCATCTGGGCAGGCACTATAAGTCCGAGTATAGCCGCTGCAATGGCACAGTAGCGGGACGCGGAAGCGAGTTTCTTCGGCTCCTCTACAATTGAAGAGGCTTGAAGTTCCTCCTGACCATCGGGTGTAAGCTTCGCTGCGGCATTCTTCTTACGCTCGGGATCCATAAACCAGAGAAGTAGCCGCCAAAGTCCTGCCACACCCATACCGATCCAAATGGCATAGGCGTAGAATGATCCTGCGAAGGCATAATCGCGCTCACGGGGCTGGTTGGGAGTCTGGTTAAGATAGAGCACAATTGCAATGCCGGTCATAAAGAAAAGGAAGAACACCACCCAGAACTGCTCTATGCCGCGACGTCCGGCAAATGATTGCCATATAAGACCAATCAAGCCTAAGATGAGGGGAAGCATATAGTAGACGTTGTGCCCCTTATTATTTTTGCCGAGGTCTTCAGGAAGAAGACTCTGGTCGCCAAGGCGGGAATTGTCGATAAAAGGAATACCTGAGATCCAATTGCCCGCATCAAGTTCGCCCATCTGGTTATTGATGTCGTTCTGACGGCCGGCGAAGTTCCACATGAAATAGCGGAGATACATGTGGTTGAGCTGGTAGTTGAAGAAATAGGCAAGGTTCTGCGCGAACGAAGGCTTAAACACATATTTCTCCGGATAAGCGTATGAGCCGGTAAACTGGTTGAATTTAGGTTCGCGGGTCAAATCGAGTTCGGGAAGCTTCTCACCGGTAGCCGGGTCTACAGCGTTTATCTGCACGAGCTGGTCGGGCATGGTGTCGAGGTCAACCCATTGAGAATACATGCTGCGGTGCTGTCGGCTATAGATTCTGGGGAAGAGCATATTAAGCTCCGGATTCATCTTTGCCTCCGGCTTATAGTCGCGTTTCACATAGTAGTCGCCCCCCTTTCCTGCCAATTCTATATTCTTTGTCTGTTCACTCGGGGAGAGGAAATCATATTCCGATTGGGGTATGGCACCCTCAACACCCTTCGCATAGAGTGGTTTGCCGGGATTTATGACCGGATTATAGTAGGGGGTGGAAAGGATTACGGCAGTGCCGTCCTCAAGCTGTCCCACAGTGTCGCGTGCCACACCTGCAATCTGCTTCTGAGGCGATGAGTAGAGCGTCTCGCCATAGAGTAGGGGATTCTCGCCATACTGTTCACGGTTGAGGTAGGAAGCAAGGTCAAACACATTGTCGGGGGCATTCTGGTTCATCGGAGTGTCCGCGCTTGAACGTATAAGGATAAGTGCGTAGCTTGAGTAGCCTACAAAGATCACCACAATGCTCCACATTGCGACTGTCATGACACGCACAGGCAGCTGACGCCCATATTTAGTAAACATAAGGGCAGCCACAATTGCAAGGAGTATCCAGCCGATGATAAAGCCGTTGCCGAAGAAGAATATACCCGATATGGCAAGTGCGGCAAGGAAGGAGAGACGTATCATCAATCCGCTTTTCTGGCTATTCAGAGAATAGAGTGCCCAGATGAACACAGCCACAGTGACGAGCACATAGATAAGTGCGCCGCTGTTGTAGCTCATGTGCATACCATTGACGAAGAAAAGCTCAAACTGCTGGGCAACCTTGATAAAGCCGGGCACCAGACCGTAGAGAACGAGCACAATGATTGCAAAGCCTACAAGAAGTGTAACCAGCGATGACACAAGGTTCATATCGTTCCACTTGCGATAAGCGAACACGAGGACGATGGCTGGGATACAGAGAAGGTTGAGAAGGTGGACTGCCACACTGACACCGATAATGTAGGCTATCAAGATGAGGTAGCGGTCGGAATGAGGCTGATCGGCTCTGTTTTCCCATTTCAGGATAAGCCAGAACACAAGAGCGGTACAGAATGATGAGAATGCATATACCTCACCCTCGACGGCTGAGAACCAGAAGGTATCGCTCCAGCAATAGGCAAGTGAACCTACAAGTCCGCTGCCCATTATGGCTACATACTGCTGAACGGAGATGTCTTTACGCTGACCATCTTTCACCACGAGACGACGCACGAGGTGGGTGATGGTCCAGAAAAGGAGAAGTATGGTGAGCGCACTCAACAGCCCGCTCATGGCGTTGACCATAACAGAGATGGAACCTGCGTCGGGAGCGAAGTTGGCAAAGAACCGGGCGGTGAGCATAAAGATCGGGTTGCCCGGTGGGTGACCGATTTCAAGCTTGTCAGCCTGGATTATGAACTCTCCGCAGTCCCAGTAGGATGCGGTAGGCTCCAATGTGAGCCAATAGGTAATCAGCGCGATGGTAAAGACGAACCATCCGCCAATGTTGTTGATCAACTGATATTTCTTAGAGATCATCCTTGTGGGGTGTATTGGTTTATAGTTTATGGTTTATGGCATTCCTTTGGGTTTATCCTTTCCGGGGAATACACCTTGGGGTTAGCGTGGAGTGATGATGAAGGTGATCGAGCCTCGGGTGGAGGTGGCTCCTTTCTTTGCCGACCATCGTGCCTGCTTTGCAGCGGCTTCACATTTACGGCGTATCGAGGCATCGGCGCTGCCTGTGGCAGATGCCTCTATCACCTTGCCCTCGGCATCTATGACCACGTTGACCTTTACCACCGTCTTTTGGCGGAGAGCCACGTCGGGCTTCGGACAGCTTATGAAAGTGCGTCCGTTGGCGTTGCCGCTCACGCCCACTCCTTCGCCGCCGGCTCCGGAGGTACCCTTGTCGGAACCCTCAGGCTGCCCGTTCTTGGGAGCGAATTTATTTGCTACGGAGCTTGTGGCTTTCTGGCGTTCCTTATCGGTGAGCGACGGCTCCTCTTTCTTTTTCTGCACCTTGCTCTCCTTTTTCTGCGTCACCTCCTTCACTACAGGCTTCACCACGGGTTCGGGCTTCTCGCCCGGCTCCACGATTTCCACATGGTCTTCAGGAGCGGGTTCCGGCTCTCCCTTCAGGGTAGGGGCAGGTTTGGTGTTGTGGTTTACGGAAGCCTCCTCACCCAGATCTAACAGCTCAGGCTCAATAAATAGCTCTTCCTCCACGGGGAGCAATTCCGGTGTGGAGGATTCGGCAAGGAGCTGGCGATCGTAGGATATTCCTCCGAAGAACAACACCAGTAGCAGAATTAACGCCACGAAGAATGTAAGCCCCGCAGCTATGGCGCGGTCTTTATCTTCTCTTTTCATTTATGAGTTCTTTTATCATTTCTGTGAACTGCGGGTGGCGAGGACAAGCTTGAGATTATTTCGGGCTGCAAGGTCGAGCACGTCGATGACACGGGCATAAGCCACGGTGCTGTCGGCATAGAGAGCCACAGCCCTAAGGGAATCCTGCTGCTGGATAAGCATCAGGTTAGCGAGGAGTTCATCGCGTGTCACGGGGCGTGCCTGCGAGTTCTCCTCAATAGAATCGTTACGGTCAGCCACAAGGTAAAGCTGCGACTGGGCATCTATATATACCTCGGTGATAGGTTTCAACGACGTCTGCTCACTGCTCTGGGGCAGATTCACGTCGATAGCGGCGGGAAAAATCAGAGTGGAGGTCACCATAAAGAAGATGAGCAGAAGGAAAATCACATCTGTCATCGACGACATGGAGAAGGTGTCGAGAGTCTGGAAATTCTTTTTAAGAGCCACGTTTGTCGGTGTTATGATGAAGGAGTGATATGTGTCAGGCTGGTTCGTTGAGGAGATCCATAAACTCCATAGTCTTGGCTTCAAGGGAGTTCATGATTCTGTTGACGCGCGACACAAGGAAGTTGTAGGCGAAAAGTGCGGCGATACCGACCACAAGACCAGCCACGGTGGTGACGAGAGCCTGATAGATACCTGACGACAGCACGGTGATGTTGGCGGAAGTGCCGGCATTAGCAAGGGCGAAGAAAGCCTCGATCATACCGACAACGGTGCCAAGGAAGCCGAGCATCGGTGCTCCGGCAGCGGTGGTGGAGAGCCATGAGAAGCCTTTGCCGAGATTAGCCACTTCAATGTTGCCTGTGTTCTCGATAGCCACAAGCACGTCGTTCATAGGTCTGCCGATACGGTTGACACCCTTAAGGATAAGACGTGCATAAGGGGTGTCAGTGCGTTTGCAGAGGTTAACGGCGTTCTCGATATCTCCCTCCATAATATAGTCGCGTATGCGTTTCATAAAGGTATCGTCGTTTTTTGCCGCACGGTGTAGTGCGAAGCAACGCTCGATGAAGATATAGATGCTCACAAGGAGGAGCACCGCGAGAGGAATCATTATATAGCCGCCGTCGATGATGAGCGACCAGAGTGAAAGCTTATCCATTGCAGGATTTTAAATATTATGGTTTTAAAATAATAATTTTGACTTGGCGTTACCGGCAGGGAGGGTATGGTTCAGGCGTCATTGTCAGTATTGTCACTGAGGCAAGCGAGATACCGGCGTATGGTCTCCCCAATTCCAAGATAGAGGGCATCGGAGATGAGGGCGTGGCCGATGCTGACCTCATTGAGCAGTGGGAGCGACCGGTGGAAAAACTCAAGATTGTCAAGGTTGAGGTCATGGCCCGCGTTCAGACCCAATCCGAGATGCAGTGCCTCTTCCGAAGCCTTCACGAAGGGCTTTACGGCTTCCTCACGGTCGGTGTGGTAGCCATCGGCATAGGGCTTGGTGTAAAGCTCAACCCGGTCAGCACCAACTTCGGCAGCCATTCTCACCTGTGCGGGATCGGCATCCACAAATATGGAGCTGCGTATCCCGGCTTTCGCAAGACGGCTGCAGATGTCGCGGAGGAAGTCGGCATTGGCAATCACATCCCAGCCGGAATTTGACGTCACCTGTGAGGGCGCGTCAGGCACAAGGGTGACCTGCGCGGGGCTTACTTCACACACGAGGTTCATAAAGTCCTCAGAGGGGTATCCTTCGATGTTGAACTCGGTTGTCACCACCGGACTCAGATCAAACACGTCCTGGCGGGTGATGTGGCGTTCATCGGGGCGTGGATGCACGGTAATGCCCTGGGCACCGAGGTTTTCGCAGTCTTTGGCAAACTTGACGACATTGGGCACATTCTCTCCACGAGCGTTGCGGAGAGTTGCCACCTTATTGATGTTAACACTTAATCGGGTCATATTCAATACGTTCAATTCAATATATGCGGCTTATGCCACAAGGAGGAGAAACATAAAAATTAAAAATTTAATGCCCAATGATGAAATTCGGCACAAAATTTGTAATTTTGAATTTGCAAAAGTATAAAAAAAACGCGCTCAGCACAAAGAAAAATACTAAATTAAGACGTTTTTTAAATAGTTAGGTATTATTGACAAATGCATTAGCGGTAAATCATAATGCCTGACATTAACCGGAGGCACCGCCTCCCTTATGAAAAGAAAGGACAATATATGACAGCAAGAGAGATATTATCCCCGGGAAAGACAGTGGCAGAGAGCCGGCCGGTGCGCAGCATCGATGCCGATATGCCTCTTATAGAGGTGCTCCCCCGTCTGCTCGACACCCCTCACCATGAGGTAGGGGTCAGCGAGGACGGTGTCTCGCTTGGCGTCATTGACCAGACCTCGCTCCTTGAGGGTCTTGGAAGGATGATAGCCGCACGCGATGACTGTAGTGTTATCACAGTGGAATGTAGGCCGGAGGAATACAGTGCAAGTATGCTTGCTCACGCAGTGGAAGACAGTGATGCCCACTTGGTAGACCTTTTGAGTGTGCCTGATGAGGAGGGCAGGCTCAGGGTGACATTGAGGGTGCGCAACACGGATCCGACTTCTACCGTTCGCAGCCTTGAACGCTACGATTACAGGGTAGTGGAGGCACACGGCTCCGAGTCGGGAAGATGTGACGCCTCGATAGCGGCAGAAAGGCTGCTTGCGTTGCAGACGTTGCTAAACGTATGAGATAAAACGAACATGAACAATCGTATAGCTATATATGGAAGCCGTAGGCAAGACTCTTATCTCGAAGAACTTGCCGGGCTTTTTTATTTTATGCACAAGATGGGTTTTGAGGTGACGGTGCATCCGAAGCTTTACAACTATCTTAGGAGTCGACACGTGGATATGCAGGATGCCTCGTGTACGCCGTGGGTGTCGGAAGAGACCGCTTTGGTGATGAGCATCGGCGGCGACGGCACATTTCTGCGGGCTGCGCGTTGGGTAGGCAGGCGTGAGATACCGATATTAGGAATTAACACGGGTCATTTGGGTTTCCTTGCCAGTTGCGGCATAGGAGAGGCGTGTGAAATGCTTGAGGCTATATGCCGTGGAGATGTGATAGTGGAGCGCCGTATGCTCCTTGAGGTGAAGAGCCGTGATCTTCCGGATAATGCTTGGCCCTTTGCCCTCAACGATGTGTCGCTCCTGAAAGAGGAGTGCGCATCTATGATTACGGTTCGCGCACGTGTAGACGGGCATTTCCTGGCAGATTACCGTGCCGACGGCTTTGTGGTTTCGACTCCCACGGGCAGCACCGCCTATAACCTCTCTGCCGGAGGACCTATCTTAGAGCCGACCATCGACTGCATAGCCTTGGTGGCTGTGGCTCCGCATACGCTGACGGTGCGTCCGCTTGTGGTAGGTGGCGATTCGGAGATTGAGCTTACGATAGAGAGCCGCACCGATGAATTCCGCCTGAGCCTCGACGGCGAGAGCTATCCCTTGCCGGCAGGAGAAAAGATATGGATAAGGCGAGCCGACTTCTCTACTTTGCTTGTTCGACGCAAGGATTCTAATTTTGCCACCATACTTAGGGATAAACTGAATTGGAATATTTAGGTGGGTTGTTTAGGGTTTAGAGTTTAAGGTTTAGGATATTTTTTGTTTAGCGCAAAGGCTTTTAGGAAGATATTAAGGATATAAGAAGAGGGTGTGTCACAATCGCATTGAGCTGCTTATGTGACACACCCTCTTTAATTTCTTATTGAGGCAATTAGTTGCCGGCTGGAACCTGTGCGGGGGCAGGGGCGGGAGCTGAAGATGGAGCGGGCGCGGGAGCACTTGTAGCTGCGGGCGCGGGAGCCATACTGGAAACGTTGATGGGAGTCTTGATGGCGAATGAGGCAAGGATGCTCACAACGCAGATGAAAATAGCGAGACTCCAAGTGGCTTTCTCGATAAAATCGGTGGTCTTTCTGTAACCGAGATACTGGTTGCCCTGTGAATAGTCAGAGGCGAGACCGCCACCTTTTGATTTCTGGATAAGCACTGCTCCGATGAGGAACAGACATGCGATCACAATGAGGATGCTGAGAAATATGTACATTGTTATGATGTTGTTATGTTACCGTTTTCGGGCTTCGTTGACTATAAGTTTTTTCAGAAAACGAATTTGGTCTGCAAAGTAAATACTTTTTTCCGAATTATTCAAACTTAATTGCTGAATAATTTCCAAAGCACCTTGGTAATCACGATTTTTTATCAAAATGTAGGCATTTTGCTCTGTCGGAGGCAGTGGGGAAGCCGTTTCTTCCATTTCTGATAAGGGTGCTTCTGCGGCTACAGACATAGCCTCTTCCGGCAGCGGAATCTCTGCGGCAGCCGCCGGCAACGGCGCCTCCTCGCGTCCGAATCTGTTGAGGAAGGAGGAGATGGTGTCTACGGTGGATAGCGCGGGAGCGGCGAGGTCGGGATAGAAGGAGGCGAACTCTTCGGGATCGATTCCCAACATCAGGCGCAGGGCAGGTATATCGCCGACATTTGCAGCTACGATACGGCGGAGACGGTTCTCCTCATCAGGGTCGTCGACGCCACTGCGCAGCGTCATCACCGCCGGATAAATGAAATAGGGGTGTTCAGAACTGTAAGTTGAGGTCATAATGGTTGAGGATTGAAAAGAGGTTACCAGTTGCCGAGAGTGGCATTGAAAATTAGGTCTACCAGCTCATCGCATATCTCGTTGCAGAGGTCGTCCTGCACGTCGGTAAGCATAAGCGAGGCATCAAACTGACGGTATGCGGAGAAGCTCTGGTCAACATCGTTGGCAGAGTTCTTGGTGTCGGTATATTTCACACGCACGGTTATCGTGAGGCGTGTCTGTGTGGCGTATGCGTCGGTGCCAACAGCTTGTGGAGAGAGCGAGTAGCCTGTAATTTCCCCTGTCATCTCGAGGTCGGAATTGCCGTCGATTTCCTGAAGACGTGTCTGTCGTGTCACCGTGTCGAGCAACTTGTTCTCGAATATCTGTTGCAGGGGAGGATATACGAGAGCGGCACGAATCGGGAAGTCGGAAATGTCTATGGTCTTATATATATCATAGTTCAATGCCGACCCGTTGAATTTATATGAAGGGATGCACCCCCCTAAGAGAGGGGCAAGGAGAAGCGGAGATATGTAGACTGCCAGCTTTCTGCAAAAACTTTTGGCTATGCGGGTGGAGAGTGTCATAGTTCGGCTTGTTCAGGCTCGGTTCCTTCATCGAGCTGGAGACCGAGTTCGTGTATTTTTCTATACAATGTTCGTGGCGATATATTCAGTTGCTCTGCCGCCTTCTTCTTATTGCCGCCGTTTCGCCGGAGGGCAGCTGCCACAGCGTTTCGCTCCGAATCTTCGAGAGTTGGCACGGCTACTACCTCCTCCACAGCGGAGTCGCATTTATCGTTGTCGGTGGGAGAGACTTCGTATTTTATGAGCGACTGGGTAGAGGCATGAGAGCCGTAGGGCTGTTCTTTTTCAGGAGTAATGCCGTCAATGCGTGAGCGGAGGTCGCTCAGTTCATGGCGCAGCTGATACACGAGTTGCCACAGCATCTCGCGTTCAGATTCGTAGCTGCCGTCGCGTGTGGCTGCCACAAGCGACGATGAGCCGGAGCGGTCGAGCGGTAGAAGTTCAATCAGCTGTCGGCGTGAGATTTCCTCACCGGCGTTAAACAGCGCAAGCTGCTCCACTATGTTTTTGAGCTGGCGCACATTGCCGGGCCAGCGGTAAAGCATCATAGCCCTCTTCGCTTCCTCGGAAAATGTGATGGGGGCAGTGAGATATTTTTCAGAGAAATCAGCCGAGAACTTACGGGCAAGCAACGGTATGTCTTCGCCACGGTCGTGGAGATTAGGGACGTTGATCACCACTGTCGAGAGGCGATAATAAAGGTCTTCGCGGAATTTTCCCTTTGCCACGGCTTTCAGCAGGTCCACGTTGGTAGCTGCGACGATGCGTATATCGGTCTTCTGAACCTGTGAGGAACCCACTTTAAGGAACTCGCCGGTCTCAAGCACACGCAGAAGTCGCGCCTGGGTGGTGAGGGGAAGCTCTGCCACCTCATCAAGAAATATGGTGCCCCCGTCGGCTTCCTCGAAATAACCTTTACGTGTGTTTATGGCGCCTGTGAAGGAGCCTTTCTCGTGACCGAAAAGCTCACTGTCGATGGTGCCCTCCGGTATTGCACCGCAGTTGACGGCTATATATTTCTTATGTTTGCGTGCTCCGAAGGCGTGTATAATCTTAGGGAAAAATTCCTTACCGCTGCCGCTTTCGCCCGTGACGAGCACCGAGAGGTCGATAGGAGCCACTTTCACAGCCCGTTCGATGGCAGCAAGCAGAGCAGGGGAATTGCCTATTATGGAGAAACGTTGTTTTGCTTTAAGAACGTCGTCGGTCATCGTTAATCATTATTTATACATACTTTTCAGCCGGTAGGTCTCTTCGCGCAGGAATTTGCCGAGGGCATCAAGATCCTTACATTCGTTTTGGCGTTCCACGGAGATGGGTTGTCCGATTGATATGTGTACCTCCTTGCCATATGAAAGCATAATCTCCTTGGGAAGCCGGAGGGTGCGCAAACGCCAGTCTATCACACCCAATATATTGAAGATGGTGGAGTTGTGACCGTGGAAGAAGATAGGTATTACAGGCACCTGCAACTGGCGTATGAGGCGTATGATTGTGGGTTGCCATTCCCGGTCGTGCAGACGTAAATCCCAACCGAGTTTCGATACGGCTCCAGCCGGGAAGAAACCGAGTGGATGCCCCTCTTTCACATGCTTCAAAGCGGTACGTATGCCCTGCATAGTTATTTTCTTCTTCTCCGGGTCGTCGCTTTTGAGGGGATCGACAGCGATGAAGTTAGGACGCATGGCTTGTATACGGTTAAGAATGAGGTTGACCATCACCTTATAGTCGGGACGTATTGAACCAACTATGTCGATAAGAAGAATGCCGTCGTAGCTGCCGAAAGGATGGTTGCTGACAGTGATGAAGGGTCCCTCTTTGAATTGATTGAGCACGTCAAGATTGTCGATGCGTACTTTCCATTTAAACTCCTTGTTGGCGAGGCTCTGCGCAAATGGTACGCCGGGAGTGCTGCAATAGGCACTGTGTATACGGTTTACCTTGTCGATGGAGAGAAAGTGTAGCACCTTATTTACCAACTTTTCGTGGCCGTCGAGAGCGGGCACCATCTGGCGGATGTCATCATAGGTCATGACATCGGGACGTACTGCCGGATACTGTCCGGCAGGGGTGTTGTCGGCTGAATTATTTTCCATAACACAAAATTATAAAAAAATCCTGAGTTGTGAAAGGAGTTTAGAATTTAGGGTTTAAGGTTTAGAGTTTATGGCAAGGTTTAGGGTATTCTTTGGTTTATTTAGGGTAAGAAGAAAGGCATCTCGCGTGGTGGGACACGGAGATGCCTTTGGGTATATTGTTCCGGGAGGGTAAGCGGATGCGGTAGGATTACTTTGTGGTGAATGCGAATCGGATCACCTCTTTATATTCCTCACCGGGGCGAAGGAGTGATGAGGGGAAGCCGGGCTTGTTGGGAGCGTCGGGGAAACCCTGCATCTCTATTGCCACACCGTCATAGTCCTCATAGCTCTTGCCGGAGGCGTTGAGCGGTGAGCCGGCAAGCCAGTTGCCTGTGTAGACCTGCACTCCTGGCTGGGTAGTTGATACTGTGAGCACACGTCCTGATTCGGGAGCCTCAAGCACCACGGCACCTTCATTCATCTCACCTTTCTTATAACCGTCTAAAGCCCAGCAATGGTCGTAGCCCTTGCCAATCTTCAGAGCCTCGAAATCAGCTTTTATATCCTTGCCAATTTCTTTCGGCTCGCGGAAGTCCATCGGAGTAGCTGCCACCTCGGCGAGTTCGCCGGTAGGTATCTGGCTGTCGGAGGTAGGAAGCCAATGGTTGGCTTTGATCTTCATCTTATGGGTGAGGACACTGCCCGCGTCGGCACCTTCAAGATTGAAGTAGGCGTGATTGGTAAGGTTTACTACGGTTGCCTTATCAGTGGTGGCAGAAAGGATGAGTGTGAGCACATCATCGTCGCTCCAATGATATTCAGCCACAGCTGTCAGTGCGCCGGGATACTGCTCCTCGCCGTCGGCAGCGTGATAAGTGAAGCGTACTCCGTCAGGTAGCTCCTCAGCTTCCCAATTGCGGTTCTGGAAACCGGTGGGACCGCCGTGCAGTGCATTCGGACCATTGTTGATGGTAAGCTGATAAGTCGCGCCGTCAACCTCAAGATGGCCTTTGTCGATTCTGTTGGCGAAGCGGCCCGGTATTTTGCCGAGGCAAGGACCGTCAGCCATATAATCGGCAGGATTGGCATATGAGAGGGCAACATTGGCAATCTTTCCCTCCTTGTCGGGCACATTCACCTCTACGATTCCGGCACCGAGGGTAGAAAGAACCACGCTTGCGCCTTTGTCGTTGGTGACGGTGAAGAGTGTAAGCTCACCTACGGGAGAGGGAGCGGTCTTTTTAGTTATCTTCATGCCTTGGGAGCTTCTTTTACGAGGCGTGCGCCGTCGGAGATTACCACGTCATATATCTGCGGCTCGTGGCCATACTTCTCGTTGAAGCGTTTGGTCACCTCCTCTACGAATTTGTCGTGGAGGTCGTTGGGGAGAAGGTTGATAGTGCAACCGCCGAAGCCGCCGCCCATGATACGTGAACCTGTCACGCCCATCTCTTTGGCAACGTCGTTGAGGTAATCCAGCTCTTCACAGCTTACCTCATAATCTTTTGAAAGACCTTCGTGAGTCTCATACATCTTCTTGCCTACAGTCTCATAGTCGCCGGCATTGAGTGCGTCGCAGACAGCCAACACGCGCTCTTTCTCACCGATTACGAAACGTGCGCGGAAATAATCCTCAGCAGAGATGTCGCCCTTGATAGCGTCGAGGTCAGCCATTGTAGCATCGCGTAGAGTCTCCATGCCGAGACGCTTTGCTACGCGCTCACAAGATTCGCGGCGTTTGTTGTAGGGAGAATCCTTAAGCTCATGCTTCACGCGGGAATCAACGAGCACGAGGCGATAATCTTCCGGATTGAAGGGGAAATACTCATATTCCATAGAACGGCAGTCGAGACGCATAAGATTGCCCTTACGTCCGAATACGGATGCGAACTGGTCCATGATACCGCAATTGACACCGCAGTAGTTATGTTCTGTAGACTGACCGATCTTTGCAAGCTCGAACTTGTCGATGGTGTTGTCGTTGAAGAGGTCGTTGAGAGCGAATGCGAAGCAAGACTCGAGGGCTGCCGAAGAGCTGAGACCCGCACCGAGGGGAACGTTGCCTGCGAACACGGCGTCAAACCCTTTCACAGTGCCACCACGCTTCTCGATCTCACGGCAGATGCCGAAGATATAGCGTGCCCAAGACTGAGAAGGAGCATCCTCCTCATTAAGACCGAATTCAGCATATTCATTGATGTCGATAGAGAAAACTCTTACCTTGTTAAGCTCGTTGGGACGGATCTCAGCCATGATCACCTTGTCGATTGCACCGGGGAATACGAATCCACCGTTATAGTCTGTGTGCTCGCCGATGAGGTTGATACGTCCTGCGGAAGCGTATATGTTACCTTCGCCGCCAAAGCGCTCGGCAAAGACATCCTCGATTTTCTTCTGCATTTCTTCAGTTGTCATGATGATTATTGATTTTAATGGGTTAATGATTGATTCAGGGTCGGAAAACGAGTGGTTGTGACATTAAAAGATTCCTATTTTGGCAGACCACCTAAACCGATTGACAAAAGTAATGAAAAAAAAGGATTGCCACAATAGCAAAGTGCCACAGTGGCGCAAAAAATTCAACAAAAGCCGAAATCATTGTTCTTTTGACGTAACTCCTTATTCACGGCACAAATCCTCCACCCTAAATTCATCGAGTGGAATCATATGGTTCTGCTCAGACCAAGATACAAGTTTTGAGCCATCTTTTGTGCGTCTCACCACCATTACCCTGTCGGCAGGCACTATTGAGGAGAGAAACTCATACGCATTGCGTGCTATCACCAATTTTTTCCCTGATCTCAGATAGATGCTCACTTCGTTTCTTGACACGACAACGTCGGTAACGACATAGTCCGGCAAAAACTCAAATCCGCTTCCCTTAACTATAGCACGTAATATCTCATCGTCATCAATTTTGTCGTTGAGCGACTTGATTTCGGGAATGGTGTCAATGTTTATAAGTCGCCACCGGTTGCCTACTCCGAGAGCATTGCTGCCGTCGTTTAAGGAAATGATAAGGTTACGGTTTGTGTATTGGTATTGTCCTATCTTATAATCCACGTTGTCTCCGACGCAGATTTCCACATTTCCGTCGGCACTTAATCCGACGCTGCCCAGGAAATTCAGTTTATCGTCAAGCAGATCCACGCTGAAGGCTAAATAGAAACCGCTCCGTAAATTATTCTTATTGAGTGGGGGTGAAAAAGTCATTATTATCTGTTCCGGATTATCTGTGAGCCAATATGTGCGCTCATCTGTGTCGGGGAGGAACACATAATTCGACATAAGTTTCCGGTAAGCGTTGGGCACAGCATAATTCATCAGCATTCTTCCTCCGCCACAGATGCATTTCCATAACGTCGGATTGGTATTGGGATATAGTTTACCCTCAAGCATCAGTTTGTTATAGTCTTTCCCAAACTGATTTTCCGGATATAGCTGAGGAAGTTTATCTGCCAGAGGGAGCAGTATCCGTTCACACTGTTTCAAGTAAGGGAGGTTCTTGATATAAAAATCGTCGAAGCTTTTCCTTATATAATAATAGAACAGGGCACAGAAGAAACCTTCGGGCACTTCATGGGCATACTGGAGAATTTCATTTATGTGATTCTCGACAAATTGCTTTGAGAAACAGGAATAATCACCGGAAACGAAGCTGAGGACTACTGTTACGGGGTCTGTTCTTACCGGCTCGTGCTTTAGAAGGGTGATAAGATATTGGTAATCGTGAATTACAAGCCCCATTAGCAAGATTGCTCCCTCATCTATGTCCAACTTCTCATCCAACTCTTGGCATAAAGTTGAAATTGCAAGGTTCTTTGCGGTGCCTTTCAAGATACGATAAAGCGTACTTTTGGTTTTTAAATCCATCAATTTTGCCAACTCGCCCGGCGACGGGGCTAAGAGCTGGTGTTCAATAATAGCTTTCAATATCTCTTTCTTCTCCTCCATTGAAAGCTCGAATTCTTTGGATCGGTGATTTTGTACGCTAACAATCATAGATATAAGTTCTTTGCCACAAAATTAGGGAAATAATCGCGTACATTATAACAATGAGGGAGGAATAAGCGAAAAAAGTCTCAAAATTGAGACTTTTTGAGACGAAATACGTCCGTGGAGCAGGAAATGTTGGGGAAGAGCGGTTTGGGCATTACTTTTGCAGTGTCGTTTTTGAGCCTTGACTCTACTTTTGAGTCGTAGTGATGAAAGCGATTGGGTAAAAGAATTATCAACGTAAACAAAACAAATTATGAATAAGGGTGTGAAACGGAATTTGAGACTGGCAACATTGGCAGCTGTGCCGTCATTGCCTGCTCTATTGTTAGGAGGATGGTTAGTATGGGTTATAACCTTTCTTCTCTATTTCTGTATGATTGGAGTAATACTTCGCATAGGGTCGCTTAACCTATGGAGTTTGATAATGACCTTAGGTATTACAGAAGAGGAATACGCTGCCTTGGTTGCCTCAGAGATGTATAAGAAAAATAATGAGAAAATGGCTAAGTGGTTATTTTTTGGTGGTAGGCAACCTCGTTATTCGAGCCAGGGCATAGTAGTGCTTAAGTATGAAGACGATTAACTCTTAAGCGTGAAGAGGAATGAATTAGGATATAGAATCGGTAAGAAACATTTAAGTGACATATAAAACCGTATAGCAGTATGAGTCTTGAAACATCAGTATTAAAATTATGTGTGGCGGTAAGTCGTGGTGCCGACAGAGGTTTGTCGGAAAGGATGACATCCTGCATCAAAAGTTACTCATGGTGGGGAGCGGTCATAATGGCATTACCCCTGTTCGGATTAGATACACTTATCTATGCCATTGTGCTATGGAGTATGTATGGGAAGATAAGCAGCTTGTCCGGTGTGCCTTTTAGTGGACATGCTATGAAGAATATTCTTGGAGGATTCATCGTGAATATTCTCATAGTGTTTGTACTCAATATGGTTCTGGATGTCATATTCGTTCTTGGTTGGATTGGAAGTGCCATTGTGGGCTATTGGGGTACCAAGTTGTCCGGACAGGCTTATGTAGAGGTTTTGGTACAGCTTCACGGGAGAGGAAATGTAAGGGAACATATGGATTATAATGCCTTTATGGATGGTTTTAAGGGCAAGCAGCCGGAAGATAGAAATCGATTGCTTGAAGAAAGCCGACGAGCGCAAGAGCAACGCTTGCTCAAGGATGGCTACCACACTTCAAATGAAGGTGGCTGGTGGCAAGAGTGGATTAGCACTCCTCCTCCTATACCATCCCAAAGAATTAAAGATAAACGCAGTAAGGATTAAAAATTTGATTATGGCTATTTATAGGGTTACAGTGAAGAGTCCGAAAATATCCAATGGGATACGGATAGAGAGAGGAATGTCGGTGGATGTCGTTACCAATTCGATAAGCAATCCTGTTGTCACAAACGGGGGACAGGCTGTGGTGGATGCCTTTATGCGTATCTATGGCGTAGACATCAAGAGGTTGGGTGCGCTCAGTATGGCTTATCTCGATTGCCAAAGAATAGGATAGAGGGTTGTGGGAATATGTATACGACATGGAAATAGAGAAAAAGTGGAATAAAATGCCTCGGGCAGTTGGCTATGTAATATAAATTACGTAACTTTGCCGTATAACACCATCCCGATTGGATAGGGGATGGTAAAAGAGAAGCGTTCTGCTGTCTTTCTCATGTAGAGAAATCGCCAAATTTTTACAAACGTGAGAAAAGGATTGACAAAACGCTCTACCTGCCTTGCATGGGTGCTTTACGGCTTTTATGCCAAGTCGCCATACAGGTCAGTGGGGCATTTTATTCCATCTTTTTCGGTCACGTTTGGGCGTTTGGCGATGCCTTCTACATCTGGAAAAGCGGATAAGTTCCCCACTTTTCTTATATAGATGATTATAGATTGCGTCTGACTTAGGGAGCTTTAAGGACGGTAAAATATAAAGAATCAAGAAAAAGTGAAATAACAAAACAACTCTATTATGGCAAACAAATTCCCTGATTGGTTTCAACCGAATAAAGCCACATCGTATCTCGATTTCAGGAAATACTTCAATGTGGACGAGCTTTGGAGGAAGGTAGCCAAGGTGGCTAAGGCTGCGGGCTTGAAAGCGATATACGCTGTGCTGCTTTTATATTATGTGTCGGTAGATCCCGGCACACCCTGGAAAGCAAAGATGATCATCTACGGAGCATTGGGATACTTCATCCTTCCTGTAGATTTCATACCCGACACGATCCCTTTAGTGGGTTTCACTGACGATATGGCAGCGTTGACGGCAGCCTTGAAAGCAGTCTGGGAATACATCACTCCGAATATCCACGACCGAGCCTTTCAGCGGTTACGGACATGGTTTCCGGATGCCAACCACGATGAAGTACGCAATATATTCTAAC
>CAMWTL010000007.1 GCA_947177145.1 uncultured Porphyromonadaceae bacterium | reverse complement strand
CACACCATTCTGCTATTGCTCCTGCCAAGGGGTGGGCAGATTTTAATTCCAAGGCGTATACAGCTTGTAAAAACGACTTTTCGGAATCGGTAGGAAGGGTGAAGGTATCAGTTACTTTGGGTTTTCCCTCGGTTAGTGTCCCGGTTTTGTCGATGGCAAGGACAGTTATTTTCGACAGTTGTTCCAGTGCGGCAGCTTCGCGTATGAGTATGCCTTCACGTGCTCCGCGTCCGATACCTACCATAACTGCTGTGGGGGTAGCAAGTCCGAGGGCACACGGACAGGCTATGACGAGCACTGACACCGCAGCGAGTATAGCCATAGGCAGTTTATCAATACCAAAGCATATCCATACGACAAATGTGAGTATTGAAAGTGCAATGACTGTAGGTACGAACACAGAGCTTATCTTGTCCACAAGTCGTTGCACAGGTGCTTTTGAGCCTTGCGCCTCCCTGACACATTCAATTATACGTGAAAGCTCGGTTCCGGCTCCCACCTGTGTGGCTTTTACCGTTAGGGTGCCGTTTGTGTTAAGTGTCCCTGCCGTCACTTTGGAACCTTCGGTTTTCTCCACACCTTCCGGCTCACCGGTGAGCATACTCTCATCCACCACTGAATGTCCTGCTGTCACTACACCGTCTACAGGAATACGCTCCCCGGGTCGCACGGATATTATGTCGTCGCGCCTGATTTCATCAATCTTCACGTTCTTTACCGATCCGTCGGGCATCACGAGAAGTGCCTCGGATGGCTGAAGACCCATAAGGGCACGTATGGCAGTACCTGTGTTGCGACGTGCTCGCAGTTCCATAAATTTACCGGTCGAGACAAAGGCTATGATCATAGCCGATGCCTCATAGTAAAGGTCAGCCGGTATCCCAAGGTCGGTGAGCGTCTTCGAGGATATGGTATTAAATAGGGAGAAGAGGAAGCTGACCAAGGTGGATACAGCTACCAGGGAATCCATATCAGGACGACCGGAGAAAAGATGCTTCAGTCCCGACACATAGAAACGGCGACCGCTTATTACCATCACACCGAATGTGAGTAAAGCCATTACCCAGTCGGAACCTGGGAAATGGATATGGAGCATAGAAATCACTGCGAGTGGTATGGTGAGCACCCAAGCGATTATGAGATTGCGCTTCATTCTTACATATTGCTCATGTTCAGCCTTCTCCTTCTCTTCGACGGCTTCCGCTGCACTCGCAACGATGATCATATCGTATCCCGCTTCACTGACGGCGTGCGCCACCGTCTCCGGAGAGGTAACAGAGGGGTCATATGAGAAGGTCACTTCGGCAGCAGCGAAATTTACCGATGCATCTTTGACACCCTCACATCCTGCGACAGTCTTTTCAACAGTGCCCGCGCAGACGGCACACATCATCCCCGTGACGGGGTAACTGACTTTCTTCATCTTATCTTACAAAATATCCTGCAATCTTTCCTCGCATAAGAAAGTTGTTATCTCATGAGTATTCTCCAACCCTTGGGGTAGAGGTTGTTGGCACGGGTGCCTATGTTTTTTGCCATGCCGAGTGGCAACCCTTTATATGTTATGACCACCGGTCCTTTCGGAACATCCGAAGAAAGCCTGATTGCCTCTCTCCGTAGATATGACAGGGCAGTGGCAAGGTCGATATCGGCTTCCGGGTATTTGGAACGGTCGAAATCAACAGACAAAATCTCTTCGATTTCGGGAAGCTCTGCATCATTAGCCTTGGAATCGCTTTTCTTTCGTGCGCTCTTTATATTTGGAGACTTTGGAGCTAAATTTGAGCCTTTTTTTGCGGAGTCTTTTTTACGGTCAGGCTTTGCAGAAATAGCTTGTGGTGAGTCCGGCAAATTGCTGTCCGTAGAAATTTCTTCTGCCGGCTTTCTGAATACAGCAAGGAACAGACCCTCCCCCTCAGTGCGGTGAGGCATAAAGCGATAGACAGGTAAATCGGTGTCTATCCCGCGAGGAATGCCCCATTCTTCCGGAAATTCCATATCGACCGGAACGAGACCGAGCGAGTTATGTATATACTCGGCTATTTCCTCATTCTCAATGTGATTAAACGTACAGGTAGAATAAATCAGGTAGCCTCCAGGCTTGAGAGCCTTTTCCGCATTGGTGACGATCTCTTTTTGAAGGGTGGCACAGTGTTCTATGAGCTGTGGACTCCATTGTGCCACGGCATCCTCATCCTTACGCATCATCCCCTCTCCCGAGCAGGGAGCGTCAACTGCAACGATGTCAAACTTATCACCGCTGCGAGCAAAGAATGAGGAGTCGCGGTTGGTGACTGTTGCGAGGGGATAACCCCATTTGGTAAGGTTCTCTTTAAGGATAGCGGCACGCTTAGGCATATATTCATTAGCCACAACACGGGAACCATCGGGCAAACCGTCAATCATAGCAGTGGTTTTCCCTCCGGGAGCAGCACAGAGGTCGAGTAGAGTGATCGGGTGAGACACCAATCGACTTATGACCTCACGATGTATCATAGAGGAGGCATCCTGTACATAATATGCCCCGGCGTGAAGCAAGGGATCAAGTGTGAACACCGGACGTTGGGGCAGATAAAAGCCATTAGCACACCATTTTACCGGTATGCTGTCGGAGAAGGTTGCTCCCGGTTTACGCGAGTTCAACCTGACGGAAGTGACGGGCGGTCGTTGTAGCGCTTCAATAAGCAGCGGTGCTTCCTCCTTTAGAAGGGAATGGAGCATCTCTATAAACCCGTTAGGCAGTGTCATAAATATCTTTTTTTGCAAATATAGTAATTTTTTATTAATTTTGTATGTATGAAACTAACCACGGCTCTTTATCTTGTTCCTGTCAATATCAGTGATGCCCCTTTTATCGACGTTCTTCCGGAGGGGAACCTTTCGATACTTAAGGGGTTGCACCATATCATAGTAGAAAATGTAAGGACAGCGCGACGCTTTCTGAAACGTTGTGACCCCGGATTCGACATCGGGGCTGTTACTTTTTATGAACTTAACCGCCACACTGACCCTATGGAAGTTAGCGGCTATCTTGAACCCTTGCGTCGTGGTGAACCTATGGGTGTGATGAGCGAGGCGGGTTGTCCGGCAGTAGCTGATCCCGGCGCATTGCCTGTGAGCATTGCCCAGCGTGAAGGACTGAAAGTGATTCCCTTGGTCGGACCCTCAAGTATACTTATGGCTCTTATGGCATCCGGTTTCAATGGTCAAGGCTTCTCTTTCAACGGTTATCTTCCTATTGAGCCGAAGGAACGGGAGCATAAGGTGAGGGAATTGGAGGCTCTTTCCAGAAAAACTTCTATGACCCAGATATTCATTGAAACCCCATATCGCAACAACCGTATGGTGGAAAGTCTGGCGCATACATTGAAAGGTGATACTCTGTTGTGTGTAGCTTGTGACATCACTGACCCTGAGAAGGAGTCGATAAAGACACTTCCGGCTTCGAAGTGGAAAAATATGAAGTATGACTACGACAAACGTCCCGCAATATTCCTGCTTTATGCCGGGAAATGATAGCATAAGCCGGGGAACATTACAGTGACATTATGCAATTAAGAATTAATTGACATTATACAACCAAGAATTATAAAAGGATAGTAAAGTGCGACGTAAGATTTCATTTGAAGGGCAGGCGGCTCTTCCGTTTGAGGAATGGGAAGATGGAGTAGGGACTAAGCCAATTGAGTCTCCCGTGCGTCGTAATATATATGCGTCGGTAGAGATTCCTCAGCCTAAAAGTAATGTGTCTGCCGACAACCTACTACGCTATATGTCTATTGGCTCGGGTTCGAGCGGCAACAGTTGTTATGTCGGTACGTCGAAAGGGGGTATTATCATTGATGTCGGGATAAAAGCGGAAGTGATAGAGTCTACCCTTAAGGCAAATGGTGTAGAGATGAGTAAGGTGATGGGTGTACTGCTCACTCACGACCATTCAGATCACGTGCGTTTTGTCTACGCACTTCTGCGTGCGCATAAGCATCTGCGGCTTTACTGCACTAATCGTGTGCTCAATGGCATACTGCGCAGACACAGTATATCGAAACGTATAAAGGACTATCATCATCCTATCTTCAAGGAGATTCCTTTTACTCTCGGCGACCTTTCGATCACGGCTTTTGAAGTGCCTCACGACGGTACCGACAATATGGGTTTCTCTATTGAATTTGACAATCGCCATTTTGTGCTGGCCACTGACTTGGGCGCAGTGACTGAACGCGCACGCTATTATATGAGCCGGGCTAATTATCTTGTCATAGAAGCTAATTACGATCTTACCATGCTGAAGATGGGACGTTATCCGGATTATCTGAAAGCGCGTATACAGACCGAGATAGGTCATATGGATAATGTGCACACGGCAGCTTTCCTTAAGGAAATCATCACTCCTAAATTGGAATATATATTCCTATGCCATCTTTCTCAAGACAATAATACTCCCCAGAAAGCTTTGGCAGCTGTGAGGGGTGCGTTGGAAGAGGCGGGAAAGAAAGTTGGGAATGCTGAAGAGACCCTGTCTGATCGTCAGGCGGATGTGCAACTTATGGCTCTCCCGCGTTTTGAACCTACACGATGGTTTGTGTTTAGGCCGAGGATGGTTTAAGATTATAGTTTATGGGTCAGAGCAATTACACACCGTCGGGACGGTCGGCGGTCATCACAATGCTTAGGAGCGGACCCTCCAGTCCATTGGGAGCGATAGCGGATTTTATTTCAAAACATAGATAACCCCCTCCGAAGTCATAAACTACGATTTCGTTGTCTTCTTCGTTGCTTGCCTCCTTGTCTATGAGCATAAAAGGTTGTGAATCGTTTAAGCGGAGGCTTTGTACAAGATAACTTTGAAGATCTCCCGGTAAGAGATCACCAAGGTAGAGGTTTCTTATCCTTACGTTTTTATTGTCGAGCACATTGATCTGCCACAGACCCGGTGCACCTTGCACGTCGGTGTAGAGAGGTGTGCCTTGTCCGTCAGTAAGCACTCCTTCAAAATTATAAAGAGATGAGTCGAGAGGTTCCCCTACCTTAATTGCGTCGGCAAGGCTGCGTATGGTCATGGCAATGTCATTGTCGGCATGAAACTCTTCAGTGTCGTTTGCCGGCACAAAACGAGCATCCTCCCCGCCTACATGAACTCGGCAGGAGGTGGAGATTACAGTCAAAAGGGCAGACAAGGCAAAGACAATGCCCTTGGCAATTGCTATGTTCTTTACATGCTTCTGCATGGCGTTAAAAACAAACAAATGATTAGTTTTAACACTTTCTAACAAAATATCTGCAAATCTACGATAAAAAATCGAAATCACAAAATATTATTTTCTTACAACATTAAGGAATGTAAAATTGTTTCAGATATTAAAGTGATATGGCACAAACCATACATTTTTATTAAACCATTCCTCCTCCAAGTGCCGACAGAAGTTTATCCTCCTTTATACCACTGGCAATCTAATATCAAGCTAATAGTGAGGAATTGCTTATTGAGGTAGCAAGTAGGTAAGCTTATCCGTAAGCCGGGTTTTGACATTGTATGAAAATGATATATCTATGAAAATAAAGAATTTTATAAAGATTTACGAAAAGAGTTTCATTGAGAATTGGGATCTTCCGGCTCTTAGCGAGTATGGAAAGAATAACACTGCCAATTATTCGGATCTTGCCACGTCGATGGCACGTGCTCATCTTTTATATGAGTCGATAGGATTGAAGCCGGGCGATAAGGTGGCACTTTGCGGCAAGGATTCAGCTGCTTGGGTAAAGGTATATATGGCTACTGTGACCTATGGAGCTATAATTGTACCTATTTTGTCGGAGTTCAACCCTAAGGACATAACCCATATAGTCAACCACTCCGGAGCACGTATGCTTTTTATATCGGATCATATCTGGGAACACATGGAGCCTGACTCCTTGCTGAATGTGATGGGGGTTTTAAGCTTAGAGAGGAAAGTAGTGCTCCATGAAGCTCCGGAGTCGGAACTTCAGCGCCACATACGTTTGCTTAACCGTCGTTTCAATCGCAAATATCCGGAAGGCATTACCCCTCATGACGTTAAGTATGCTGACCGCGACAATTCGGAAGTGATAGAGATAAATTATACCTCAGGCACCACCGGTTTCTCTAAGGGCGTTATGCTCACCGGTGAGAATCTTGCCGGCAACGTGTGCTTCGGTATGAAGTCTGAATTGCATTTCCGTTCTTCAAGGGCTCTTGCTTTCCTTCCGCTTGCCCATGCCTATGGATGCGCTTTCGATATGTTGACTCCTTTAGCGGTGGGGTCACATATCACTATTCTTGGAAAGACACCTTCTCCACGAATTCTTTTGAAGGCTCTTGCTGAGGTTAAGCCGAATCTTGTGATCACTGTGCCGCTTATTCTTGAGAAGATTTATAAGAGCCAGATACTTCCGATGATTTCAAAAGGCACTATGCGTTGGACGTTGGCTGTGCCATTTCTCGATTCGCTCATATACTCCAAGATTCGTAAGAAGCTGATAGATGCCTTTGGCGGTGAGTTTGAGGAGGTGATTGTAGGTGGAGCTCCCCTTAACCATGAGGTTGAGGAATTCTTGCATAAGATAAAGTTCCCGTTTACAGTGGGCTACGGTATGACGGAATGTGGTCCTTTGATTTCGTACACACCGTGGCGTAAGTTTATTGTAGGCTCTTCCGGTAAGACGCTCCCAATAATGGAGAGTAAGATTGAATCTGAAGATCCTGAGAATATTCCGGGCGAGATATGCGTGAGAGGCACCAATGTGATGAAGGGCTATTATAACAATCCGGAGGCAACGGAAGCAGTTCTCGACAAGGAGGGATGGCTACATACCGGAGATATGGGTACTCGCACAAGCGACGGCACTCTTTTCCTTCGTGGACGCTCCAAGACCATGATTCTCTCCGCTTCCGGTCAGAATATTTATCCGGAGGAGATTGAAGCCAAGCTTAACAATATGCCTTTCGTCGCTGAGAGTCTTGTGGTGGAGCGCGATGGTAAACTTGTAGGTTTGGTTTATCCCGATTTTGATGCCACGGATAAGTTTGGCATTACATTCAACGATATGGACAGCACTATGGAGAATGTGCGTAAGGAGCTTAACAAGATTGTGGCTCCCTATGAGCAGCTGTCGAAGATAGTGCTGATGCCTAACGAATTTGAGAAGACACCGAAACGCAGTATCAAGCGTTTCCTCTATACACACTAATATACAATACTGAAGCAACAAAAACGGAGCGTGTTTCGAAACACGCTCCGTTTTTGTTGCTTCAAATTTGAGTTTAGACTTCTACTTCTGCTGCTGTGGCTTCGCCTCCGGCAACTTCGGCAACGGCGCTTTCGGGAGCGTCGGATGTTGCTGCCTCAAGACGCTTCATCATCATAAAGATGAAGCCGGCGGCTACCAAACAGATAGCGATGAGAATGATCCAGAGAAGGTAAAGAGGAATCTTGCCCCAGAGAATCATCGGGATTGACACGAGATAGTTGCCGACTGCCGTAGCTGCAAACCAGCCACCCATCATAGAGCCTTTCAGCTTTGGAGGTGCCACCTTTGATACGAATGAAATGCCCATCGGAGAGAGAAGCAGCTCTGCGAAGGTGAGGAGGAGGTAAGTTGAGATAAGCCAGTTGGGTGATACGGATGCGCTTGTGCCAACGATTGAGAGTGAGCCGAGCATCATCACTGCATATGCCACGCCGGCGAGAATCATACCGTAGCCAATCTTACGGGGTGCGGAGGGTTCTTTTTTACGTTTTGCAAGAGCACCGAAGATGGCGAGTGAAACCGGGGTAAGAGCAACCACATAGAAGGGGTTGAACTGCTGATACTGCTGAGGCTGAATGCCGGAGAGGGGGTTAGGAGTATTGCTATAGAAATACCAGAGAGCCCAAGCCACCATTACGAGCAATGCGCCACTGATGACTCTGCCCTGAGTAGATTTTGTCTGGAAAAGATTGAAGAGTGCATATACACCCACTGCGATTGAGAGGAGTGCCCATACGTTGAATCCGATACGTGTCCAACCGCCGGCTTCAGGTGATGTGCAGCTCTTTGCAAACTCTGTAAGAGTCGCACCGTTCTGATGGAATACCATCCAGAAGAAAATTACAACTGCGAAGACAAGGAGAAGGGCAACGACACGTGCCTTGGTCTGAGCCGGGGTAAGCTCCGGTCCGGCAGAGACTTGAGCATTCTTTGCATCGGCTTTCTTGCTGGTGAGGATATGGGCGTAGGTTTTACGACCAAGGAAATAGATGAGGAAGCTGACAATCAGTGAGCCGCACGCGATTGCGAAAGCATAGCTATAGCCTGTAGAGAGTGTAGAGATATACTCGGTTGCCCAAGCAGCCACGTCGCTGCCGACGGTCATACCGCTTTCAGCAGCTTTAGCCGCTACCTCGTTGCCCTGAATATCGCCATCGAGGAACTTATTGCAAAGTGCAGGGAGATCTGCGTTGTAAATCAAGCCTTTCGCATTCATTGCAAGGTTACACATGGCTGTGGCTGCCATAGGGGCGAACATTGAGCCGACGTTGATAGCCATATAGAAGAGAGAGAAGGCAGCGTCACGCTGTCCGCTATATTTCGGATCATTGTAGAGGTCGCCTACCATTACCTGGAGATTACCTTTGAAAAGACCTGTGCCGATTGCTATGAGCAGCAATGAAACGCAGAGAATAACGAGAGATGAGGTGGAGCGGATCTCTGTCGGGGTAGCCATGATGGCATAACCGACAAACATGATGCAGATACCACTAACTACACATTTCGAGAAGCTCCATTTGTCGGCTACCCAACCACCGATTAGGGGCATGAAGTAGACAAGGGCGAGGAACACGGCATAGATTTGTCCGGAAACAGTAGAGTCAAATCCGAACTTCGCCTGCAAGAAAAGCAGGAAGATGGCCAACATGGTGTAATATCCGAAACGTTCACCTGTATTGGCAAGCGCGAGGACATAGAGGCCGGCGGGTTGATTTTTAAACATGGTTTCTATGATGTTTTGGTTAAAAATATTCTTGTGAATACTCTTGGAGTCGTATCAGAGAGGATTTATCCTTACTTTAGATATTTATTATTTGGATTCGAGCATCCGGAAGGCTTTGGCATAGTTGTGTATCTGCTTTACCATTGCCACAAGGCCATTGGAACGTGTGGGAGAGAGATGTTCCTTTAATCCGATTTTGTCGATGAAGTAGAGATCGGCATTAAGAATCTCCTCAGGTGTATGGTTGTTGAGCACACGCATAAGGAGCGCGACAATGCCTTTCACTATGAGAGCATCTGAATCTGCCTGAAAATGGATGTCGCCATCTTCTTCTTTGTTGGCAGTGATCCACACACGGCTCTGGCAGCCCTCAATAAGGTTTTGGGGAGTCTTGTCGGCTTCCGGGAATTCTGGCAGAGTGTTGCCGAGGTCTATTATATAGGCGTAACGGTCCATCCAATCGGTGAGACCTTCGAATTCTTCGATTATTTCGTCTTGGGTTTGGTTAATGGTCATAATTACTAAATCTTAGGAGTCAAATTTTTGTAACTGTTCGTTCAGCGTTTCCTGAAAGAATCTATTCCTCGAAGGGGAAGAAGGTGTCCCTGAAAAGGAAAGAATGTGTCTTGAAGTATGGAATCATACATATTTCATTACTTCGGATAGGCTGAAGAGGGGTTATTTTTTAATCATTTGCAAATTTAACTAAATTAAAGCTCAGTTACAAATTATTTGGATGGTTTATGTTTTATGGTTTAAAGATTATGGAGGTTTATGTTTTAAAGTTTATTGAATTGAAGAGGAGGGATTGAGGAGAGAGAAGCTGGAAAGGTAAGATTTGAAATCTAATTAGGAGGAGAATCTGTAAGAGAATCCAATCGGGAGGAGTGGATTAATCAATTAATCATAGGAGATGTTGCGCAGTTCTTTGAGGGTACGATTAAGAGAGGGGATGGTGAGGAGGTCAGACAGCTGACGCGGTGTAAGGCTTAACGAGGGCTTGAAGCGTTTTGACGCCACATATTTCTCAAGGGAATAGCGAAACCACCGTCCCTCAGGTGTAGAGGCAGCCTTGTCAAGATCAACCATCACAATCAGTAATTTCCCTTTACCTACATTACATTCGAGCATAAGCGCGAGTCGATAGTTACGGTCAACGTTGTCAATCGGTTCTATAATAGGATCGACAGTGGCAGGAAGTCGGTCAATTATCAGCGGACGTGAATTTGATACGATGTCAAACCATTGCCAGTCGGTATGGCTGTCAGTGGGAAAATACTCGAAAGCTGGATGGGCATCGTCGATCAGCAGACCGAGAGTTCCGGGTGAGGGTATACGCCCTACACTTTGGCAAATTGAGAGAAACATACGATAGTTCCAATAATCTGTCTGGAAAAGCGGGGGTAGAGACGTGGAGTGTACGGTTGCCGAGTCAGGGGTAAGTATTACCCTATCACCGTGTTCAAGAAGCCGTAGCGCCTCGTTGTAGTCAGATGTTACGGTCACACCTTTCACCGGTTTTATCTCTGCAGGGTATACCCAGATGTCATAGCTGTTGGTGATAGTGGTTGCCGAGGAAGCTGTGCCGGCGAGTGAGAGATTAAGCTGCATTTTCTGAGGTTCCTTCACGTCCGGTAGTGTTACTTTGATACTTTCTTGTTCTTTCACCCCTTTCCCGGAACGTGCTGTGGATTGTCCGTCGTTAAACGGGAGTTGCCATCTGATTATGTCGCCGGCAATGTCGCGGTCGGAATAGTTGACAGTAAGAATATTGAAATTAAGTGTCTCGCCACCTGTGAAAGTGAAACGGGGCATTTCAGCCAGGATTGTGAGGTCGTTGCAGCTTTCGCGCCATTTGTCGGGGGTGATAAGTCCTTTGGAATCCATAAAGGGATCAAGGATTCCTACCAGAGCTGTGCCTTGTCCCGGATAGTCCTGTAGGTCGAGAAGCTGGAAGCCTCCCATTTCCGGAGTACGAAGATTCATCTCCATATCTGCCTTATATAGGCGTGTAGCCCACTCGCCCGATGCCTTTGCATACTTCTCAGCTTTACGAAGAGTTCCTGCCTCCTGGGCAAGACGTTTAAATTCCGTAAGGTTGTCAGGACGCAACACACCTTTATATTTCTTTATGGTTGAGAAGTCGGGATAAATCTGGTATTGTCCCGTCTCGTGTCCCACTACAGGCACAGTGGAGCGTTCGATGGCGTCACTGAAATTCATTGTGGTGTTGGGATAGGTAGAATTCATTATGCCGCCGTTGTCAGCATCTGCAAAGGAGAAGGAGGCGCGTGCGTGGGTTGAGAAGCCATCACCGTCGCCCACACGACAGGTCACGAGAAAATCCTCTCCATCTATATGTCCTTGGTGTCCGAGGTATATGTTGGAGCCGTATGTGGCAAGCAGACCCGGCTGGAGTTCACGAGCATTGTCGATATAGTCTTTCATAATGCCGGTGTCGCCCCAAAGCTCGTTGCCTATTGCGAACATCGTGAAAGAGGGATGATGTCCATATTGGTCTATTATTGCTTCCATATCCTCTTGGAGAAATTCGAGCAGTGGAGTTTGGTCCTTGTCGATTTCTCCCCAGATTGTCAGCTCCGGCTGGAGGTAGATGCCCGCTTCATCGGCGGCGGTGAAACAGGCTTCCGGCGGACACCACGAGTGAAAGCGCACGTGGTTTATACCGTAATCTTTCAGAATCTTGAAATACTTACGCCAACTCTCTAAGTCCATAGGTACATGGGCTGATAGTGGCCATACGCAGGCATCGTGTCTTCCGCGTAAGAAAGTTGGGTTGCCGTTGATGGTAAAATGTCTTCCCGAAGTTGAAAACTCTCTTAGACCGGAACGTCGTGTCACGGTGTCGAGTATACGCCCATTGTTGTCGGTAAGGGTAAGGGTAATGTCATATAAGGTCGGATTCCATTCGCTCCAGAGTTGTGCATCGTCTCCGAGAGGTAGATATATGGAAAATTCATCCGGTGAATCGGGTGATATGGTCTTGCTTTTTTTCTGTCCGTTACATTCGGCAGTCACGATGAGTGGTCCATATACTTTATCGCGTGCAAGAGTGCCATCAACGATGAATGCTTTCCCTGCAACGTCTGAGGTGACTTTCAAACCGGATATATTTGTCGGGTCTATGATCTGTAAGGATATGTCGCCTATGATACCGTTCCAGTTAGTCTGGGTAGCCTCCGTACAGGCGTGGGAACTGTTGCGCACGGCGGGAGGGATGGCATTACCGTTGTCAACGGTTATTTCAAGTAGATGTTTACCCGGAGAGAGGAAAGGGGTAAGGTCGAAACTCTGTGTAGCCGAGATTGCGGTGCGTGAGCCGGCATCTATACCGTCTACTTTTATAGATGTAGGACGGGTACGCTCCAAGTTAAGCATGATTTTTTTCCCACGGGCATTCTCCGGAATGGTTACGTATCGGGTATAGACTGCGGGACCCACATAGGTGAAGCGTCGTGAGAGATTATCGGTTGATTGTGATTGAGCCACGGGAATACCTGCTTTGTTAGTGTCGAGGGTGCCGGGCAGATGAAGTGCCCCCTGTTCCACTGCTCCCGATTTAAGGGAGTCGGGGATATCTGAAAGACGGAAAAGCCATTTACCGGCAAGGTCGATAGATTGGCGAGCTTGTGTCGTCAATGACGATAGGAGGAGTAAGGATAGGAGTAAAGTCTTGATTTGCATATGTAGAAATTATGGAGCAATCTTAAAAAGTTACTTTGCCAACTTTGCATATAGAATTTTAGATTACCCCGATGCAAATTTACGAAATATTTTTTAACCGTTAAAATTTGCTTTCGGGATTGAAAAGTGTTAACTTTGCAGTCGAAAATATGGAGGTATTGACGTGTAAGGCGTCAACGAGGGTCTTTTAAGGCCGCGAGAAGTCCTTTTTTAACCAAGGGAGTTTCTTTTAGCGGAAGTAAAAGATTCCTTCTTTTTTATTACCTCCGAAAAATAATAATTCATTATAATCTAAGTAAATCAAAAACTCAACATTACAGATATGGCTACTTATCTTACACAAGAAGGATATGACAAGAAGATGAAGGAGCTTGCCGAACTTGAGGCACAGCGTCCTCTTATCAAGCAGGCTATCGCCGAGGCTCGTGATAAAGGTGACCTTTCGGAGAATGCGGAATATGATGCAGCGAAGGAGGCACAAGGTATGCTTGAGATGAAGATCTCAAAGATTAAAGAACTTATCGCCACCGCCCGTATCATCGATGACAGCAAGCTCAACACTGAGATTGTGCAGCTCCTTAACAAGGTTACTATAAAGAATTTGAAGAACGGTATGACTGTGGCTTACACCATAGTCACCGACAACGAAGCTAATCTTCGTGAAGGCAAGATTGCTTCTTCTACCCCTATTGCCCAAGGTCTGATGGGTCATAAAGTAGGTGAGAAGGTAAAGGTTAATGCGCCTGTTGGTGTGCTCGAATTTGAAATTATCAAGATTGAAATTCCGGAGTGATCTCTCTTCCGAATGTAATTGAGTCAAATTAATTAACTATGCCGTCAATATTTTCAAGGATAGTTGCCGGGGAAATTCCCTCTTATAAGGTAGCGGAAGATGATAAGTTCTATGCTTTCTTAGACATAAATCCCGTAAACTGGGGTCACACTTTGGTTATCCCTAAGAAGGAGACAGATTACATCTTCGACATTGACGATGAGGAACTCGGCGAGATGATAGTGTTTACAAAGAAGGTAGCTAAGGCTATCAAGAAAGCTCTTCCGTGCCGTAAAGTCGGTGTGGCAGTTCTTGGTCTTGAAGTGCCTCACGCCCACATACATCTTATTCCTCTTCAGAATGAAGGCGATATGGATTTCCGTCACAAGGTAGAAAATCCCTCTCCGGAAAAAATGAAAGAGGTATGTGAGCTTATCGCCTCCAACTTCGAAGCATAATTACTGCAATTCCAATAACTTATGAGGGCTGCGGTTCAACTGAACCGCAGCCCATTTTATATAGCAACCTTTTTACTCTCCGCAAAGAGTGATATAATCCTCTATGGCTTCATAAAAAGCGAGCGTGAGTGCTTTGACACTGTTTCCTTCAAAATTTACAAGGGCATTTACCCCTTCAATTTTTCCGAAAAACACACTATCGGTCTCACTGAATTCCACAGAACCAATAAATCCTTTATATTGTAGCTTGTTCATCTAAAAGTTATTTGATTTTGAAGTGGTCGCCGGTTGTGCGGACTATGTTTTCGTAGTAGGTTTTGTCGTAGCCGGGGAAAGAGGGGTACTGGGGCAGACCATATTCGTTGTAGAGGAAGTTGCCATTTTCATCGGTCTTCTTCATATTGCCGTCCATATACTTCACAAGCAGATAGACGGCTAAGTCACGATAGGCATCCGTAGCCTCCTTTGCCACTTTCTTACCCTCTTCATTCACTCGTTTACGAAGCCCTGCATCGTCACCACCCTCTACAAGAGCTATCAATTCCTCTTCCACAGCAGGACGGCTTGACTGGAAGCCCTCTTCAAGCGCACCCTGCACCTTGCGGATGTCGGGAATCATAAGGTCATAACGATTGTAGGCTTGATTGGCTACCCAGTTTGTCATCCAGAAGTTGGAATCGAAAGAGAAATTGTTGATGTCACCTTCCTGAAGCTGAAGAGGTATCTCTGTCATAGAGCAGTAGAATGGCATATATACAGAAGTGTTAGTGTCATCAGTGCCAAACCAAAGCACACCACCCACTTCATCGGGGAGATCGGCACGGCTTTGGCTTACGAAGCTCCAGCCGGTCTGTTGGGTAGCAATGGCACGTTCCATACAGTATTCATGGCCGTCAACTTCAAAATCCATCGGACGCCAGCGATAGGGCACATGGTTAGGTCCGGCACCTATATCGCTCGTCATTTCATAAGGTGTACCCTCGAAATGATCACGCATACTCTCTTGCATCTCCTTTAAGCTCACTTTACGCTCCGGAACTATATATAGTGGCATCGGTTCATCGGAATCGGAATTGCACCACGCGAAATATTTGTCAGCTTCCGGTTGGAAACGGCGGAAGTAACTCCATACACGTGCGTCGCAGCCTCGGCGAGTGTCCTTGGTGTGATTCTCAAAAGCATCGGCAAAAGAGAAATCCTCATCTTTACCGTTGAAATATCCGCGCTTACGGGCAAATGGTATAAGGTCTTTACTGTAAAGCACATTCTTCTTATCTTTGAGATCGACTTTGCGGATACGCGGCTCGTTGGCGTGTCCTGAAATGGCATCATCGGGTATGCGTACGGCAATCCATACAGCACCTTTCTCTGCACCTTTACCTATCATCTCCATAACCCATACCTCGTTCTTGTCAGCTATTGAAAAAGATTCGCCACTGCTTGCGTAGCCATATTTCTCCACAAGGTCTGTCATAACGTCGATGGCTTCACGGGCTGTCTTGGAGCGTTCGAGAGCAATCTGTATCAGAGATCCATAGTCAATGATAGAATTTCCGGTGGTATCTTCAAGTTCCTTGTGTCCTCCCCATGTACTCTCACCGATAGCCACTTGATGCTCGTTCATATTACCAACCACATTGTAGGTGTGAGGCACCTGAGGGATTACACCGAGTGGTTTGCCACTGTCCCAATCTACTACCTTGCGTACACTGCCCGGTTTATGGTCGGCAGCCGGGGTATGGGTCAACATTCCGTAGAGGCTATGTGAATCGGCAGCGTAAGTCATCAGCACCGAGCCGTCGGTAGTGGCTTTGGGTCCTGCAATGAGGTTGGTACACGCTAATGCCTCAGCTCCGGAGAGCATAAGCGCAGGTAAAATCAGAGATAATATTGAATTTCGTTTCATAAAACATTAAATTTCGTAAAAGATACGACGTGAGTTGTTAGTTTGATAAGATTAAGTGGTGTAGACAATAATTATGTGATGAAGAAAATATTATCGATGCCCACTTAAGCTACGAAGTTAATATAAAATGAGGGGATAAGCAAATTATAATTGGAATTTATTTAGTAATTTTGCAATTTAAACAGTATGGTGGTCGGGAATTATGCGGTCAGCGGTGTTATATATAGTGGGAGTGATGCTGTACGGCTTCGTTAAGGCCCCTTTGCAGGATATGTTTCGACGCTCCCGTATATGACCCAAATTATAGTTTACCGTTATGGATGAAAATAAAGATACAATTGAAAACACCGGAATGGAGTCAGAGATGTCGCAGAATCCGGTAGAGGATACACAAGAAACAATTGTTTCCGATGGTCCGGTGGAATTGGTTGAAGAAACCGAACAGCCTGTAGAGGCAGTAGAGGAAGTGGAAGCACCTGTTGAGGTAGTTGAAGAAACCGAAGTGCCTGTAGAGGAGCCGGCAAAAGATACAAGGGGTTTTGCCGACCTTGGTGTAGAACCACGTTTGCTTAAGGCAATCGAGGAGATGGGCTTTGTTAACCCGATGCCGATTCAGGAGATGGTTATTCCCCATCTGCTTGAAAAAGATAGTGATGTTGTAGGTCTTGCACAGACCGGTACCGGTAAGACTGCCGCTTTCGGTCTACCCGTGCTCCAGCGTATTAATCCTGCTAAGAGAGTACCTCAGGCACTTATTATCGCTCCTACACGTGAGCTTTGTCTTCAGATAGCCGGCGACCTTGCCGATTTCTCCAAATATATTCCCGACTTGAAGATTCTTCCCGTATATGGCGGTTCAAGTATCGACAGCCAAATTCGTTCACTGCGCAATGGAGTACAAGTGATTGTGGCTACTCCGGGTCGACTGATTGACCTTATTAAACGTGGCGAGGTCAAGCTTCAGGATGTGCATACAGTGATTCTCGACGAGGCTGATGAGATGCTTAATATGGGCTTCCTCGACGACATCAAGGAGATTCTTTCGCACGTGCCTGAAGAGCGTAAGATGCTGATGTTCTCAGCCACTATGCCTAAGGAGATTGCCGCAATATCAAAGGAATTTATGCACAATCCTGTGGAGTTTGTGGCAGGCAACCGTAATGAAGGCTCAAAGAATGTGCGCCATATATATTATATGGTTAAGGCTCACGATAAATATCTTGCCCTTAAACGTGTGGCAGATAACAATCCCGATATTTACGGTATCATCTTCTGCCGTACCCGTAAGGAGACTCAGGAGATTGCTGATAAGCTTATAAATGACGGTTATAATGCCGACTGTCTGCACGGCGACCTCTCGCAGGCTCAGCGTGACCTCGCGATGAAGAAATTCCGCGACCATGTGACTCAGCTTCTTGTGGCTACCGATGTCGCAGCCCGTGGTCTTGACGTAGACGACCTTACCCACGTCATTAATTATGGTCTACCTGATGACGCCGCTGTATATACCCACCGTTCCGGCCGTACAGGTCGTGCCCATAAGACCGGCGTCTCTGTAGCCATCATCCACTCACGCGAGAAGAGCAAGCTCCGCGAAATCGAGAAACGTATCGGTAAGACCTTTGAATATAAGAAGGTGCCTACTCCGGAACATATTATTGAGAAGCAGCTCTACAACCTTGCCGACCGTCTGGAGCGTGTGCAGGTAAATGAGACTGAAATCAACAAATATCTTCCCGGTGTACGTAAGAAACTTGAATGGCTCTCTGAGGAAGACCTACTTAAACGTGTACTCTCACTTGAGTTTAACCGTCTGTTGGCTTATTATCAGAATATGCCCGACATCGACCTTAACGCCTCTACTGAGTCCGGAAGAGACCGTAAGGAGCGCAAGGAGAGTGGTCGCGACAAGAACCGTGATAAGGACCGTCGTAGCGCACAGGATGGTTTCGAGCGTCTTATGGTAAATGTTGGCAAGGCTCAGGGATTCTTCCCCGGCAACCTTATGGAACTTGTCAACAAGAATGTTACCGGCTCGAAGCCCGATATAGGTCGTATCGATCTTATGCCCGAATATACTCTGTTTGATGTTCGTAAGGCTGATGCCCACAGAGTGCTTGACGCTCTGCGTAACGTGGATTTCTTCGGCACTACCATACGTCCGGAAATAGCTACCGACCGCGACTATTCACGTGATGCCAAGGATCGTCGTGAAAAACGTCGCCGCAAGGCAGATAAGGAGGAGTATTCCAAATCTTCGAAGTCTTCAAAGTCTTCCCGTAAGGAATCTAAGAGCAAGAAAGACTCTAAAGGTAAGAAAGACAAGGACAAGAAGGAGAGCAAAGGGAAAAAAGGCAAAAAGCCTGATTATAACGGAAGTTATGAGATATTTTATAAAAAGAAATGATTCTATCAGATGATTTTATCAAATGATTCATTCAGAGTGTGGCGCCGCTTGTCAGGTATCATATCTCTAATCATACTTGCAATCGTCCCGGTTTCCGCTCAGGTGAAGCCGGGCGATTCCGCTTTGACAGCCCGCAGTGTTTTTGAGCGCCTTCAAGGTCCGGCTTTGGAGCTTCTGAAACCTACGTCGCGTCTTGATATGCTTGATTATTGGGATACCGACAGTGTGTACCGGGTGAAGAATGCTCTCAACGGGCAGTCGTGGCTTGAAACAGTTGCTCCGGATTACCTCAAGGTAAATATCACTCCTGTAAGTACATTAGAGATCAAGATTTTACCCGTGAAGAAAGGGGAGGTGATAATGACTATATACACCGTAGGTGGCGACGGGCAGGCTCGTGACAGCAGGATAGAGTTTTACGACCCTGCTACGCTTGCTCCTATAGATGGCACATCTTATTTCACTGAGCCGGATCTGAAGGTATTTTTTGATATACCGAAAGGCTCCCTCACTTCTATGAAAGAGATTCGGGAGATGATACCGTTCATGACCGTGGAATATGGTGCCTCTTCGGGTAGCAACGACCTCACTGCCAAAATGACGGCTGCTGACTATATCAATGTAGACGACCGCAATATTGTCAAGGTCTTTCTGCTTCCGGAAGTAAAGACACAGTGGAAAGGAAAATATAAATTTTAATAACAAAATATAGAAAGGATACAAACAATTATAATATGGACCGCAAAGTAAGAGTGAGATTTGCTCCGTCGCCTACGGGGCCTCTTCACATCGGCGGTGTGCGTACCGCCCTCTACAATTACATTTTCGCCCACCAGAACGATGGCGATATGATTCTGAGAATCGAAGATACCGACAGCCGTCGCTTTGTGCCCGGTGCTGAGGAATACATAGCCGATTCTCTTCATTGGCTTGGCATAAAGTTTGATGAAGGTGTGCGCGAAGGTGGCGAATACGGCCCTTACAAGCAGAGTGAACGCCGTGAGATATATAAGGAGTATGTGCAGAAACTGCTCGATGCCGACAAGGCATACATCGCTTTCGACACTCCCGAGGAGCTTGAGGAGGCACGCCAGCGCATCTCCAATTTCCAGTATGATGCCTCTACACGCGGCTCGATGCGCAACTCCCTGACCATGCCGAAGGAGGAGGTTGATCGTCTGATAGCCGAGGGTAAGCAGTATGTAGTTCGTTTTAAGATTGAACCTAACCGTGATGTGAAGGTCAACGACCTTATACGTGGCGAGGTGGTTATCAATAGTAACATACTTGACGACAAGGTGCTTTATAAGAGTGCCGATGAGCTTCCTACCTACCATCTCGCCAATATTGTAGACGATCATCTTATGAAGGTGAGCCACGTGATACGCGGTGAGGAATGGTTGCCATCAGCTCCTTTGCACGTTTTGCTTTACGAAGCATTCGGTTGGACCGATACTATGCCGCAGTTTGTGCATCTTCCATTGCTCCTCAAACCCGTAGGCAATGGCAAGCTCTCGAAGCGTGATGGTGATAAGCTCGGTTTCCCTGTGTTCCCTCTTGAATGGCACGACCCGAAGAGTGGAGAGATATCCTCCGGTTATCGTGAGAAAGGCTATCTGCCGGAAGCTGTGGTGAATTTCCTTGCCTTGCTCGGCTGGAATCCGGGCGACGACAGCGAGGTTATGAGTATGGATGAACTGATAAAGAAATTCTCATTCGAGCATTGCTCAAAGAGCGGTGCTAAGTTCGACTTTAAGAAAGGTATATGGTTCAACCATGAATATATAGGAAAGACTGATGATGCTGTTTTAGCACAGCTTTTCATGCCGGTGCTTGCGGAGCATGGCATTACCGATGTCGATCCGGAGTATGTGGCTAAGGCTGTGGGTATGGTTAAGGGTCGCGCCGATCTTATTCCTGACCTGTGGACACAGGGAGACTTCTTCTTCCGTGCGCCTGATACGTATGCCGAGAAGGATATAAAGAAACGTTGGAGCGCAGAGACCCCTGCCATTATGGAAGAGCTTATAGGTGTACTTGAAGGTATCGACGATATGACCTCTGCCAATGCTGAGAAGATCGTTCTCGACTGGATAGCTGAGAAGGGTTATCATCTCGGCAACGTCATGAACGCTTTCCGTCTGGCTGTGGTGGGCGCATGCCGTGGTCCGCATATGTTCGACATTGCCGAGCTTATTCCTAAGGAGGAGGTAATAGCCCGCATCCGCAGGGCAATCAAAGAGATAAAGCCTGTGCAAAAGTAAGAGATTCTTTTGTGGAGGTATCAGAAGGTAAATCTACAAAATAAGAATAGCTGAAATTACGTTATAAAGCCATGAGAAATCATGGCTTTTTTTATTTATTCCTTATTCTCGTTATGTTAGGGGGACTTTTAGCCGGATGTAAGTCGGTAAAGCTCTCCGATGCTGATGCGGCATTTGAACGAGGGGAATACTTCGACGCACAGAAAATCTACCGTAAAATATACAATAAGGCTACGAAGAAGGAGGAGCGTCCGCTTCGTGGCGAGTTGGCGTATAAGATGGGGCAGTGCTATACGAAGCTTAATATGGCTCCTCGTGCGGCAGCTTCATATCAGAATGCCATACGTTATGAGTATCCCGACTCAATGTCTTATCTCTACTTGGGTAAGGCATTGCAGGCTGATGCCAAATATGCTCAGGCGATTGAAGCCTATAACACTTTTCTTGGTCTTCAGCCGGGTAATGCCATTGCTGAGGAGGGTATAAAAGGATGTAAGATGGCGATTGCTGCCAAGAATCAGCCCAAGACCCGTTACGTTGTCAAGAATGCCAAGCTCTTTAACTCGCGTCGGGCTGATTTCGCTCCGATGTATCTCGACAAGACTTTCGACCAGATCTTCTTTACCACTACCAACGAAAAAGCCATAGGTGAGAATAAGTCGGAGATAACCGGTATGAAAAAGGGGGATATATGGTTTTCTAAAAAGAATGAGCGAGGCGAATGGCAAAAGCCTGAACCTGTAGAGGGTGAATTAAATTCGGATGCCGATGAGGGTATTATAAGTTTTTCACCTGACGGTCAGACAATGTATCTCACACGTGCGAGACGGTCGGCAAGTTCCGACACTTCGGTTGAGATATTCACTTCGCGTCGCAGTGATGCCACTTGGAGCGCACCTCAGAAGTTTGAGATCACCGCCGATACGCTTTCTGCGGTAGGTCATCCGGCGGTATCCCCTGACGGACGTTATCTTTATTTCACCTCAGATATGCCTGGCGGATATGGCGGTCTCGACATATGGCGAATAAACCTCAATGACCGTGTTGGAAGTCTGGAGAATATGGGTCCTCAAATTAATACTCCCGGTAATGAGTCCTTTCCCTATTCCCGCAGTGATTCTCTCCTTTATTTCTCATCCGACGGACATCCGGGTTTCGGTGGACTCGATCTTTTCCGTGCCCGTCTGAACTCAACCGGCGATTATTGGAGTGTAGAGAATATGGGGCAGCCGATGAATAGTCAGGGTGATGACTTCGGAATCACATTCGGTCCGGGCGAGTCTGGTTTCTTCAGCTCCAACCGTGGTGACGCACGTGGCTATGACCATATCTTCTCTTTCAATCTTCCGGAGATTAAGATTACAATTTCGGGATGGGTTCTCGACAAGGATGAGGAGCCTGTGCCGAATGCTGTGATACGCATAGTGGGCGACGACGGCAGCAACCAGAAGGAGGTGGCGCGAGATGACGGCTCGTTTAAGTTTAACCTTGAACGGGGTGTGAAATATGTCATGCTTGCAGGTGCAAAGGGTTATCTTAACGTCAAGCAGGAGTTTGAGAGCGATATAGCTGAAGAGGATGCCGACTATGGTGTTGACTTTATCCTTGCCGCCATAAATAAGCCACAGGTGGTGGAAAACATATTCTATGATTTCGATAAGGCTACACTGCGTCCGGAATCGAAGGAGGCTCTTGATGAGATGGCACAGATGTTGCGCGATAATCCGAATGTCACCATAGAGATGGGAGCGCACACCGACCGTAAGGGGAGCGATGAATATAACGACAAACTCTCGGAGCGCCGTGCCAAGAGTGTGATTGACTATCTCATAGCAGCCGGCATAGCAGCTGACCGTCTGAGTCCGAAAGGATATGGGGAGAAAGTGCCTAAGACAGTGACAAAGCGCATAAACCGTGAGTATCCTCAATTCCCGGAGGGAACAGTGCTGACAGAGGAATTTATCGAAACCCTCTCGCCCGAAGACCAGGAAGTAGCCGACCAAATCAATCGCCGTACAGAATTCCAGGTCCTCTCAGTTGACTATGACCTGTATTAAATTGCTTTGTTTTAGGATTAGACTGTAATTGAGGGGATATTATTTGCAATTGCTGATAATTTGAGTTACATTTGTAAAGAAATCTCCGGTGGTTGAGAGTAGGGTTGTTTGATAAGAAACTCCGGATGATTATGGAAATGTTATGGGTTTATAAAACCTTGCTATTTGTTTGATTGTAAAACCTTATGATATGGAAGCATATGCACTGACGCCTGTTCAACAGGATTTATTAAGATTGTTCTCGTTTGATCACTCTGATAGCTTTGCAAGAGAGATTAAGGCTGTACTTAATTCTTATTTTCAAAGTAAGATAGATGAGGAAACGGATCGATTGTGGGAAGCCGGTACTCTGAATGAAGAGAGGTTAAATCAACTCCGCAACGAAGATTTGCATAAGTCTTAATCTCTTATGGCAAAATTGGTTCTTGATACTAATTCCTTGATACAGGTTTTGCCTAAAAGGAGTCGCTATCACGATCTTTGGCTATCATTATTTGATGGTCGAAATAGGTTTTGTGTGACCAATGAGATACTTGAAGAGTATGAGGAAATCTTACAACGTAAGACTTCGCCTGCTTTGGCATCTTTCGTAATTAAGGCTATCATAAACAATCCCTACACTTTGTTCGTTACTCCGTACTATCATTTTAAATTAATAGTATCTGATCCGGATGACAATAAGTTTGTAGACTGTGCTGTATGTGCAGGTGCTAAAGTTATTGTTACGGAAGACCGTCATTTTGCTATACTAAAAGATATTGATTTTCCTAAAGTTATGGTGATGTCGCTGGATGAAGCTATTAAATTATCAAGCAAATCTATTTATTGAATAATATTATGAATAGCAGCGAGAAGGTGATCGTGTCTCCTTTATTTCTCATCTGACGGACATCCGGGTTTCGGTGGACTCGATCTTTTCCGTGCCCGTCTGAACTCAACCGGCGATTATTGGAGTGTAGAGAATATGGGGCAGCCGATGAATAGTCAGGGTGATGACTTCGGAATCACATTCGGTCCGGGCGAGTCTGGTTTCTTCAGCTCCAACCGTGGTGACGCACGTGGCTATGACCATATCTTCTCTTTCAATCTTCCGGAGATTAAGATTACAATTTCGGGATGGGTTCTCGACAAGGATGAGGAGCCTGTGCCGAATGCTGTGATACGCATAGTGGGCGACGACGGCAGCAACCAGAAGGAGGTGGCGCGAGATGACGGCTCGTTTAAGTTTAACCTTGAACGGGGTGTGAAATATGTCATGCTTGCAGGTGCAAAGGGTTATCTTAACGTCAAGCAGGAGTTTGAGAGCGATATAGCTGAAGAGGATGCCGACTATGGTGTTGACTTTATCCTTGCCGCCATAAATAAGCCACAGGTGGTGGAAAACATATTCTATGATTTCGATAAGGCTACACTGCGTCCGGAATCGAAGGAGGCTCTTGATGAGATGGCACAGATGTTGCGCGATAATCCGAATGTCACCATAGAGATGGGAGCGCACACCGACCGTAAGGGGAGCGATGAATATAACGACAAACTCTCGGAGCGCCGTGCCAAGAGTGTGATTGACTATCTCATAGCAGCCGGCATAGCAGCTGACCGTCTGAGTCCGAAAGGATATGGGGAGAAAGTGCCTAAGACAGTGACAAAGCGCATAAACCGTGAGTATCCTCAATTCCCGGAGGGAACAGTGCTGACAGAGGAATTTATCGAAACCCTCTCGCCCGAAGACCAGGAAGTAGCCGACCAAATCAATCGCCGTACAGAATTTCAGGTGCTCTCAGTTGACTATGACCTGTATTGACCACCATGACTTGTATTAAACACCGTGACTTGTATTGAACTAAGTTAATCAAACAAGTTTCGGGTTACAAAGCGTTTATAGAGATCCAATTTGCCAAGAAACCTCATCATCCCGGTGAATAAATCAGGATGATTTTTCAGCAATTGACTTCTAAATCGCAATTTCTTGCTTAAAGATTTTCTACAAGCCTTATCCGGAAGAGTTAAGGAGTTGGCAATTTGTTTCACTGCGTAAAGCCGGCTCTTTTTGTCAGCTCCGTGGCGAGCGATGTTTTTCGCTATATATACGGATTTTTCAGTGAGCATTAGGTCATGTGCCTTCTGATTAAAACTTGGAATCTGCTGCTTTAAGAACTCGTCGGCACGGAAACGATGGGCTTTCAAAGCATCTAATAGATATTCCGGCTTTCCTGAATGTACAATGCTTCCCTTTCTCATCCGATAGTGGTAGAGTGGGGTGGGATCGCATACCAACTTGTTAATTTTCGGGAACCATTTGGAGCAAACATATAGGTCTTCAAATGCTTTGCCTTCCGGAAAATCCATACCGATAATATCTTTACGGAACATCTTGTTCCAAACATAGCTTGGGATATTCTTGTCTTTTGCCAATTCCACCATGGCTTCCTCTCGATTAAATGACTTTCGAGCTTTTACAAAGGCTCTTAGCTTCCTGTGATTGGTGAATTCTTTCCATATCCCGGTCTGGACTATATCGGCAGATGTAGAGGTAATCAATCTATACATGAATTCAACCATTTCAGGTTCCATCCAATCGTCTGAATCGCAGAAAGCGATGTATTTCCCCATTGCCTCTTTTAATCCGATATTACGAGCATAGGATAACCCCCCATTCTTTACATGTAGCACTTTGAAGCGGTTGTCTCTTTTAGCATAGCCATCACACATCTCTCCCGAGCGATCTTTTGATCCGTCATCAACGATTATACATTCCCAGTTGGTGAAAGTTTGCGAAACAATGGAGTCGAGACATTGCTCAAGATATTTCTCCATATTATATACGGGCACTATTATAGATACTTCCGGGTCTGCCATATATGTCAGTAAGGGTTAATTATGAAGTTAGTGTATAGTTAAACAACTGCTTTGTCTAAATTGTTTTAGTGACATTCTGTACCTTATAAAGATTATGAGTTGTAGCAGTTTATTTATTTTTGTGTTACAAACTTATGAAGTGAAGGGGAAATGTCATAAATTTGTATTATATTTGCATAGGGAAGCTTGAGGAAAGGTATTTTTAAATTTATTTATCATGGAAAATATGTTTGAAGTTGATTTGGTCTATATGTGGGTTGATGGTAATGACCCTGTATGGCTGGAAAAACATAATCGGGTGACAGGTAAGATGGATGAAAGTTCCGATATAAACAGTAAAGCTCGCTTTATCAATAACGATGAACTAAAGTATAGTCTGCGTTCTGTGGAGAAGTATGCACCCTGGATTCACCATATATATATCGTATCTGATAATCAGGTGCCGGAGTGGCTTGATACCGATAATCCTAAAATCACCATAGTGGATCATTCGGAGATACTGCCTGAAAAATCAAGACCCTGTTTCAACGCTACCCTCATTGAGCATTTCATATGGAAAATTCCGGGGCTTTCAGAGCATTACATTCTGGCAAATGATGATATGATGCTTAACAAGCCCGTAAAACCTTCTGATTTCTTTGATTCTGAAGGTAACCCGGTGATGAGGCTGGTGCGTCGCCCCTTTATGCGGATAATGTCATGGTTTCAGATTAATGTGTTGAGGAAAAAGATGGGTAACTATAAAACTATGATTCGCAATTCCGCCCTTTTAGTGAATCGTTTAAAAGGAAAATATTTCGAAGGAAAACCTCATCATAATATGGATGGTTATAGGAAGAGCTTCGTGGAATATGTTGAGGAGACTTTTAAAAATGAGTTTGAACCCACATTTACACATCCTTTGCGGTCAGATGAAGATTATCAGAGAATCATATTCTATTATATGGCTATGGCGGAAGGGAAAGGGAAGCCGGTGTATGTAGATAAGCACACATCTTTTCAGCTCAGCATAGCAAAGCCTTATCACTATAAGCGTCTGATAGATTATAATCCTACTTTCTTTTGTATGAACGATAGCCCTAAGGCAAACGATTCATGCCGTTTGGCAGCCAAAGACTACCTGGCAAACAGATTCCCGGATAAATCACAGTTTGAGAAGTGAGCGTCAATCCTTTATGTCGTTCAGATCATATTGGGTGAAATATTCGTCGCCCCTTATGCGTTTGCTGATTTTCCCACGTGCTCTTCCACGTGCCTGCTTCTGCTTGAACTCCTCAAATGATTTCACTGCATAATGGTTGATTTTTATCACATCATGCTGAGGTTCGCGGTCACGGTAACTCACTTTTATAGGATTGCCGTGTGAATCACCGGCTTTGCCATTGATACGAGCAGCCTCGTGACATCCTATCATGCAATACACACGTCGAGGATTGACGATACTTTTTACATATCGGTTGAGCTTATGTTCCGGTTTAGCATGGTATTTGAAGCGTTCCATCACTCCTCCGGGTTCTTTTTTCTTTGCTCCTCCGCTACCATAGCACATCCAGTTGATTTCAACCGTAGAGAACTCCTCCATCCTCTTCAGAAAGTCGGGGATGGACTTATCTTTTAAGGGCACGATAAATTCATCAAGATCCACGACAGCTATCCATCGTGCATCAAAACGGTGCTCTTCAAAGCATTTATCGTAGATGTAGAGCTGCTTGCTGAAGCCTTCTATATATTCATAGTCTACGAGTCCTGATTCAATATAAGGCTCTAATATATCGTAGGTGTCATCTGTGCTTTCGTTGTCATAGATATAAAATTTCTCCACACCCATTTTTCGATACCATTCGATCCATTCTTTGAAATAGGGTCCCTCATTCTTTGCCAAGGCGCAGACTGCGAGATAATATTTCGGTTTCGAATGATTTGCCTTTATAAGGCGTCGGAGCTTCATCCCTTTAAAAATTCCATATCGGAGTTTGCCTCTCCACCGGTTACGGGTCATCTTATGCGGAATTACTCCTGCAATTATTTCAGCGGCTTTCTTGTTCATATGGGTTTATAGCGATATGTTAGAGTTCAAAACTTGATTTCTCAGGCAGTATGCTCTCAAAGGCGTCTCTGATTTTTTTCATTACCTCATCATAGTGGCGTATGTGGATATTGTCGTTAAGGCAAATAAGGCTGTATGTTTGGTTATAGATAGCCTTTATGGCCTGTTTAGACTTGATGAGTAAGGGAAACATCTTTGTGTCGGCATAAGTGTTATATGGCTCGAAATTACTGCGACAAATCTGCCAGGTTCTGAACAGTTCCTGTGTATAGTCGCTCTGGTCGCGGAAACGGTTGGCAGAGGTATCCGTAAGCTCTTTCCCGGCTGCTTCCCATACCTCCTCAAAAGTAGATTTAAGATAAGGCTGCGCATTATGGGGAGTACGCAGGGTAATAAATTTGCCATATGGCTTCAGAAGATAGTTCTGTCTTGCTCTTGAGCCGTAGCTCTTGTTAAACCATTTGTCATAGTCACGCTTCATCACCTCCTTTTTGTCGAAGTGACGGTTGATAATCCGAATATTGTTGCGCAACATCTTATACCATTGCGACCATGAGGGATTATAATGGAACGCCGCAATATCGCAGGGTAAGCCATTGCGGAAAAAACGAGTGGGCTGAATAGGACGTATAATGAAGAAATCATCGTTGAAATAAACGAAGTGTTCTGCCAAGCCCGGAATGCGGTGGATATACCGTTCTATTACACCGGAGTTATAGGTAGGAAGAAATTCCTCCGGAATCACCTCTTTATGACTCACAAGATTTAGTTTCGGATTGTCAGTGTTCAGCCATTCCGGTTTTTGGTCACAAGTAAGGAAATGGATTTTGCGTACCCAGGGAGCGAACTTCTCAACACCTCTGAACCAATATTTCAGAAAGCCATAGTCTCTGAATCGAGCATCAGATACACTGTTGCTTTCCGTATCGGTCTTCCCGGAATATTTGATAAATTCTTTTTTCCATTCTGGGTCGTTCATATCAACCCAAATCACCACAAAATCTATATCCATATCGGTGAAATTTTAGTTAATCATATACTTCTGCCAATCTAAAACGTCTGTGGGTCCAGAGGTAAAGTTCGGGTTGACGACGAATCATCTGTTCCAACATTCTGTAATACATCTCTGTAAGCTCGTATTCGGGAAGGTTCTTCGGATTGTGGTCCATCAGCACAAATTCCGCTTCATAGTAGCCCCTCTTCACTTTTTTGACATCGACAAACCAAGCCTCGAATCCGTAGTGACGGGCAATTTTCTCTGTGCCGATGGTCACAGGAGTTTTATGGTTGAGGAAGGGGAGATAGTGTTGGATATTGCGCTTCCTCGGTGATTGGTCGGCAATGAAGCCGACGATACATTCTTTGCCGTGAGTGGCAAGGTCGGTTATGAAGCGGGCTGTCTTACGCATCTCGACGTTGGTAGCACCGTGGGCAGCGCGATTTTCGAGCATAAGACGGTCGATATCGGGATTGGAGAGTTTATGGTATATCTGGGCTGTCACGGCTCCTTTTGCAAGGTGTATGGGCATTGAAGAGACCCATTCCCAGTTGGCGTAATGACCTAAATATAAGGCTACCGATTTGCCACTTCGGAGCACTTTGTTAACCTCTTCGACGTTTGGGAATTTCATTCGTTTGCTAATCTCTTCCGACGACATAGAACCCATCTTAGCTGCTTCCAGGATATTGTCGAGGAAATTACGGTAAAAGGCTTTCTCTATTTTTTTGATTTCCTTAGGCGATTTCTCGGGAAAACATTCAACGAGGTTCTGACGCACTACTTTCCGTCGATAACGCACCACATAATACAGTATGCCGTAGAGACCGTCTGAAATGCCGTAGAGCATTTTAAACGGAATCCGACCTATAGTCTTCAGCAGTGATCGTAAAAGCTTGTATTTATACGAGTCGGCCATCTA
>CAMWTL010000006.1 GCA_947177145.1 uncultured Porphyromonadaceae bacterium | reverse complement strand
GTGATAGAGGATGCTGCCGAAGGATTGGGTTCACGCTTTGATGGACGTGTGCTCGGCACATTCGGCAGATACGGCGTTTTGTCTTTTAATGGCAACAAAATGATAACCACCTCCGGTGGAGGCGCACTCATATGCCGCGATGAGGAGGATGCCAAGAAGATCCTTTGGCTTGCCACACAGGCACGTGAGGCATATCCCTACTATCAGCATGAGGCTATCGGTTACAATTACAGGATGAGTAATATATGTGCCGGTATAGGTCGCGGACAGATGACTATTCTTAAAGATCATATAGCTCACCACCACCATGTCCAGGCGTTGTATGCAGAGTTGTTTGCCGATGTGGAGGGCATAACTTTACATAAGAATCCTTCTCCTATATACGATTCTAATTTCTGGTTGTGTGCCATTACTCTGGATCCGTCGCTTAAGGTAAAAGGGGAGGAAGACGCATATAAGAGAGTAATAAGCGGCGCGGTCGGCGGCGCAGCCGGTGTTGTGCATAAGGTTGCGACTCCTGTGACTGACTGCCAACCCAACAACAATGTTGAGGCAATGCGTATGGCTTTAGACAGGGCAAACGTTGAGGCTCGTCCGTTATGGAAACCGATGCATTGCCAGCCTGTCTACCGTGACGCTCCAGCTTATTTGAACGGGGTGAGCGAAAGCTTATTTTTCAAGGGTCTGTGTTTGCCGGCGGGTCCGTATGTGACAGACGATGATGTGCGTTACATCGTGAATGAGATTAAGTCTAATATAATACTTTGAAGATTGTCCTACTAACAAAGATATTTATTTGATTAATTGACTTTCTAACCGTCATCGACTGTAATTAATGGGTTTTCGAACTGCTATCATATGGAATGGGGTTTCTCAGTTAGGCACCACAGGCATAACCTTCATCTCGAATGTTATACTTGCCCGGTTGCTTACTCCTGATGACTATGCTATCATCGGCTTGGTGACTATTTTCATAGCTTTTTCGCAGATGATGGTTGACTCTGAGATGGGAGGGGCGCTGCTCAGAAAACCTACTGTGACGCGCACTGATTATTCCACCTTGTTTTATTATAATTTAGCAGTTAGTCTGTTTCTTTTTACCCTTTTATATTTCATAGCGCCGCTGATAGCCAAATTCTATTCCTTGCCACAACTCACGGAAGTGGTGAGGGTGTTGAGCCTGACTATCATTATCCAGGCATTCAGAGTTGTTCAGAGAATAATGATTTTCCGCGAATTCAAATTTAAGACCTATGCAGTAATAAATCTGATAAGCGGAATTGTGTCATTGGCTGTGGCAATATTGATGGCACTCAGAGGTTACGGATATTGGGCGTTGATATGGCAGCAGATTGTACAGGCACTTTGTAATCTTATTTTGATGGAGACTTACAACCGTTTTATCCCGGCATTGACATTCTCCAAAGAATCATTTAAGTATCAATTCTCATTTGGTATAAGTCTGCTTGGCTCAAACACCGTGAGCACGATTGCCAATAATATATCGACAAACATTATCGGTAAAATTTCCTCAATTGAGTTCACAGGTTACTATACCCAAGTTTCCAAGCTTACCAATTTTTGCCAGAGCTCAATTGGTCCTATTCTGGATCAGAGTGTATTTCCCATATTGGCTAAATATGACAAAGTGGAAGATATAAGAGCTACCTACTATCGCTTTCTCAAGCTGTTGACTATGGCATTGATAGCTTTGAGCATATTATGTATAGTCTTTGCGCGTCCAATTATTAGTTTGGTTTTAGGCGACCAGTGGTTGGGGGGTGCTTTCATTTTTCAGATTCTCTCCCTCGGTATGCTCCCGGCTACCCTGCAGATCTTATGCCGTACAATTCTGAAGACCTTAGGCACCACTAAACGTGTGCTTTATCTTGAAACAATAAAATCTGTCATAATAATCGCCCTCCTTATAGGCGCAGCGTTCATTAATTCGGATTTTGTGGTTTGGGCTGTGGTTATTTCCCAGATGATCAGCTGTGTGATATGGCTTATAGCCACGGAGAAAGAGTTAAAGCATAAATTGGTAAAAGTAGAAGAGGCATAGACGTTTAACAATTACAATACCTGCACTGATGGTTTATTTAATAGCATTGATAGCAGCCCTTATCGGAATATTTTTTAACGACAAGATTCCCTCCTCGTTGCGTAAGGGATACTATATAGCTTTATGTGTATATATGATCCTTTTAATAGGCTTCCGTTATAAGGTGGGCATTGATACCATCATGTATATGCAGGCGTTCAGGCATTTACCCAGTTTGGAAGACCTTTTCTTGGGTAATTTCCGTACAAAGACCCGATTTGAACCCGGGTTTATGTTTGTATGTGCTGTCTGTAAATTATTTTCTTCTGAATTTTGGCCGGTTCAGATGGTAATGTCAGCCATCACCACGGGGTCGATTTTCGTATTTATTTATCGCTATTGTCGCAATATTTTTACGGGGGTAGTATTTTATATAATTTTCCAGTGGCTCTATTTCTCATTGGAGGTTATGAGAGAGAGTGCCGCTGTAGGTATCTTCTTGTTGAATTATAAGAATCTTCAGGAAAAGAAATGGGTAAGGTATTATTTGTTTTCAGTATTTTCGATAGTCTTTCATTACTCTGCCATAATAATATGGTTTTTCCCTTTCGTAAAATGGCTGAAGGCTAACGTCTATTTTTATATATTGTGTATTTGCAGTCTTGCTATAACCCCATTAGTGGAGCAATTAAACGAATGGTTGAATATAGTTGCTATTTCAGGGAGAATAACCATGTACGTGGAAGGTGCGAAGGAACTTACCATAAATTGGCGATTGGCTGAATTGTTGAAGAGTGCTTTCCCTGCCATATTAGTGTTGATAGGTTATCATATAGCTCATGTCCAATCTAATTTCCGACAATTCCTTTTACTGCAAATACTATTGTGTATGGGTACTTTTGCTATTCCTGTAGTATTCGCACGATTCACCAACTATACCGCCTTGTTTGTAACTGTGGCTGTAGCCAATCTGTTCTCGTTACCGCAAATTAAGCTATGGCTAAAGATAGTTTTTATCTCATTATTCCTATTGTCGCAAGCCTATTACCTCAATTCTATGAAAGCCAGATGGCTGCCTTATGTATCTATTTTCTATCCTGAGAATCTCCCGGAAAGAAGCGATCTTTATCGTCACTTCTTTATGCCGTGGTTAAAAGTGCATTAGTAGACTGACTTATTTTATTGTTAAATAGTTATGGTATCTGTTGTTGTATTAATGTCGACATATAATGGAGAGAAGTATCTTGTCGAACAATTAGACAGTATTTTCCGGCAGGTAGATGTAGATGTACATCTGCTCGTAAGGGATGATGGCTCTTCTGATTCCACAGTGGCTATATTGCATGAATATAAAGCCAAATATGAAAGTGGAGTTGAGATTATAGAAGGACATAATGTCGGCTGGAAAAAATCATTCCAGACATTGATTCAGGAAGCTGCTAAGAGATACTCAGCCTATAAATATTTTGCATTTGCCGATCAGGACGATATATGGTTGCCTGAGAAATTATCTCGTGCTGTCAGCTTGCTTAATACCCTTCCGAAGGGTCCCGGTCTATATTGTTCCAATCAGTTTATCTATAAGGATGGTAAAAAATGTGGATTGATTTTCAAGGAATCCGGTGTGGCGTCAGTCAAGGGATGTCTGGTACGTAATTATGCTACCGGTTGCACTATACTGTTCAATGACGATCTGCTCAGATGTCTTGCAGTCGGTAGCCCTACCATAAGCATAGCTCACGATTATTGGTGTTATATGGTAGCAACACTGTGCGGGTCAGTGGTTATAGATGATAGTGCCTATATCTTATATCGCCAACATTCCTCCAATCAAATAGGTGCTGAGAAGAATTGGTTGGGGACGTGGAAAAATCGCTTGAAATCAATTTCTAAACTTATCGGGAATCACAATCGTGAGGCAATGGCAAAAGAATTAGCACGCCTTCACGGTGGTCAAATGACTCTGGAGGGGAGAGCGGCAGTGGATAAATTAGCCAACTATCGCTCGACACTCAGCAATAGACTATCGCTATTGTTTGACAAGGATTATACTCTTAATAGGATTTCTAATGATTTTTGGTTTAAGTTGAGGATTATATTAGGTAGAGTCTGATATGGAGATTCCTCAGTTGGCTCGTGAAAGCCTTCACAGAAGCTTAATATAGGTTGGAGATAACTCTCCTAAGTCCTCCACGCTTAATCAGACTGCCAAGCGAATATAGCCTGTATTTAACTTTGTAGCTGAAATTGTCAGTGCTCTTCCCCAAACTTGTCGAAAGATTATCGTTATGCCGACGGAATAATATTAAGGGGTCAGGCAAAAATTTTACCTTATAGAAAAGACCTCCGAACACAGCAATCCAGAAATCCTGAGCTACCCCATATTTAGGAAATGGCAGCACTTTATCAAGGATGTCTCTGCGAAACGCAATACAGCAACCCTGGTTGTTAGAAGATATTAAATTGCGGGCTACCTTATAGGAGGGCTTATGTTTTGTGTAACGCGAGTTTCTCTTTACATTCAAATCCTTATCTACCACGATACAATCAGATATAACGATGTCGTTGTCTTGAAGGGCTTTTGTCATTGTCTTTACCTTTTCAGGGAGCCAGACATCATCTTGGTCGGCAAGGAAGATATAATCACCCTGAGCCTTAGAGATTGCATTCTCAAAGTTATGGGTGGTGTAGTCGAATCTGAATTTAGGATTGGCAATTTTTTCCGTGTGTGAATATATCTTTATTCTATCATCATGATAGGCGGTGAGGACATCAAGAGTAGAGTCGGTTGAACCATCATCTGAAATTATGATTTCATCCTCCTGTGTCAACTGGGGAAGTATGCTGTCAATCTCCTCTTTTAGGTACTTCTCACCGTTGTAGGTGGCAATGCAAACCGATACCATAATACTATAAGCTTAATTGTTGCCGTTAAATTTCTCTACGGATACTTGACCCTCTGCCGAGATGCCTTCTCTTTTTAAAACCTTGGCGATTGTCTTTGTGATGACCCGGCAATCCGTGAGAAAGGATAGATTATCAACATACCATACGTCATACTCAAATTTTTTCTTCCAGGAGATCGCATTACGTCCGTTACACTGTGCCCATCCGGTGATACCGGGACGCACTTCGTGTCTTCTTGCCTGAGTCGGATTATATAAAGGGAGATATTCCACGAGCAACGGACGCGGACCGATTAAAGACATGTCTCCTTTTAATACATTCCACAGCTGAGGTAGCTCGTCTAATGAGGTTGACCTGACGAAAGAACCCATCTTGGTCAAACGTTGAGGCACAGGTAAAAGACGTCCGTTCTCATCTTTATCCTCTGTCATAGTCTTAATCTTTACCAGACGAAACACCTTACCATTTTTCCCCGGGCGTTCCTGATGAAAGAACACCCCGGGAATCTTATTCTCTAATTTTATAAGTAAAGCTACAACAAGAATAAATGGAGCTGAAATCACTAAACCGATTGAGGAGACAACAATATCTATGGATCTCTTAAAAAAACTTTTATACAGCTTCATTGCGGTCTTTTTATTTATGAGATGATTTGGTTTTACCCTCTTTTCGGTCTTCCGTATCAAGCACTTCATATTTAGAATGCTGACTCTTGAATTCAGGTACTATCTTCTTCATTTGAGCCACAAGCTCCATATCATCGGCAGTGGGCAAAGAGTTGATAAGATTGGAAATCTGTATTTCCACCTCCTCGTAATTAGCCTCTCTTACTTTGGCAATCTTGATTTTGGGATGGAAAGTAGGCAAGGTGGTCTCTTCATTATTAAGCACCTCCTCATATAATTTTTCACCGTCGCGCAGACCGGTAAACACGATTTCTATATTTTTGGCTCCACTCAGACGGATCATACGCTTTGCCAAATCGACGATGCGCACCGGTTGTCCCATATCGAATACATAAATCTCTCCGCCGTTACCTATAGTGCCGGCTTCTATGACAAGACGACATGCCTCCGGGATAAGCATAAAGTATCTTATAATCTCAGGATGGGTGACGGTGACAGGACCTCCGTTTCTAATCTGTTCCTGGAATAACGGAATCACTGAACCATTCGAGCCGAGCACATTTCCGAATCGTGTAGTCACAAAGCTGGTAATGCCCCTAACCGATTTATTTTTTATGGCACGGTCAAGACTCTGAACATAAATTTCGCATATCCTCTTAGAGCATCCCATTACGTTGGTGGGATTAACCGCCTTATCCGTAGAGACCATCACGAATTTTTTTGTATTATATTTCACCGCCAGGTCTGCCAGTATTTTGGTGCCCTTTACATTATTGTAGATGCTCTGATAAGGATTATCTTCCATCATAGGCACATGCTTATAGGCAGCTGCATGAAAGATATAGGTCGGCTTATACTCCTTAAATATGCGCTCCATATAAACTTTATCAGAAATATTGGCGATAATGGTATCAGCATGAAGTTCGGGCCATTTGCGTTTTAAGAAAAGCCTCATATCATGCAACGGGGTCTCTGCTTGGTCAATCAGCACTAATCGAGCTGCTCCAAAAGTTGCAATCTGTCTTACCATTTCCGATCCGATACTGCCAGCTGCGCCTGTAATCATCACAACCTGGTCTTTCAGCAGTTCTCCGGCAGCTTTCATATCAATCTGAATACTGTCGCGAGGCAGAAGGTCTTCTACGTCTACCTGGTGAAAATCGGAAATATTCATATCCTCGTCTCTTTTCCAATGGCGGGCAGGAGGCATAATGAAAATCTGGATACCGGCATCCACAAGGTCATTTACAAGCTTCTCATTGTCTCTCAGTGTATCCATCATAGTGGGTGAGACAAGGAGGTTAGTTACACCTTTCTTTTTCATGGTCACCGGGAGAGAGTCATCGAAATTGTAGACTTTCATCCCATACATCCTATGATTAGAGAAACCGGGTTGGTCAGGTATTAAGCCTTCAATCCTAAACGGTGTGAACATAGGAGAAAGAATTGTCTTGCTGATTCTCTCCTCATTGTCTTTGAAGCCTAAGACGAAAGCACGGCTCCTTAAGTCAGGATAGAGCATATTTTCAAATACTATCTTGACAAGACACCGCATCAGCCACATACAGGCAATGACCATTCCGCCCAAGATAAGAAGCTCAATAATGCTGAAAGGAATAAGTAATCCTAAAGGGGTGAAGATAAGTTGGCAGAGGTAAATAATGATGACAGCTACCAAGACCGATTGGCATACTCTGATGAAGTCGGCAAACGAGGAGTAGCGAATTATGCCTTCATATGTATGGAAGATTCTAAAAGAGATGGCAAAACAAACAAGAAATGCACCAATAGTCCAAAAAATGGGCACATATGGATGAGCCATCTCTTCTGATCCTCTTGAGAGGAGAAGAGTAAAGTATGCAGCTAAGGCAACAAAGCTACAGTCAAATGCGAGTATCCCCCAATAAGGTACTGAAGCTTTGGAGAAGTACCATTTTATCAGATTCTTTAAGGATTTCATATCAGTTAAGTTCCGTTGTGGGATTACGAACCCTATTCATTATTATTAACACTTATTTTGAGGTAATATTGTGGAAAAGTCATTTCGCTTCCTCTTTATGGATAATAAAATAGCGTGAACACTAAAGTATTAAGGTGATATGAAACTGTCATTTAGGGGTTGAATTAATTGGTTGCCCGCATTTTAGTCTTTTTGACATCAGGATATTTTCCGTATGGTCGTGGCTTTGTGGGGAAGCTTACCAATATACTCTTGCATAATCGGGACGATTTTATTAACTTTGTCACTGCTTTGGAAGCTGTTGTGACTTTCGTGGAAAAGATGTCATGCTTTTCTCTAAAGTTGCTGATGCTCAAGGCTTGTATGCGTAGAGTGCGTTAATGGTCAGTAGGTTAGTCGGCAAAATTTATTTTGTCATCTACTAAACAGATTTAAAGAAGAATATGGCAAAAAAAGTAATCTTTTGCAATAACAATATCAAGGGGCAGTTGCATTTTCGCAAAGAAATTATGGACAGCTTTGAGAAAGATGGATGGCAGGTAATTTTGATTGTTCCTAAATTCACTCATACTGAGCCCATAATGAAGCAACTGGGCAAAAGCTGGAAATTATATGAAATGGATATGGAGCCTAACTCTATAAATCCTATAAAAGATTCCACCTATCTTTTTGATCTTTTAAAAATCTATAGGAAAGAAAAACCGGACATTGTTTTTAATTATACCATAAAGCCGAATATCTATAGCACCATCGCAGCTAAAATTGCAGGAATCAAAACGGTAGATATGTTGGCTGGATTGGGTTATATTTTTGAGGGAAATTCGCTTCACAAAAAAATTGGAAGAGGTATCTATAAATCAGCACTGAGACTTGCTGACAAGGTGTTGGTGCTAAATGAAAACAATAAAAAAGTATTGCTCGATGGCAAGTATGTCTCTCCTGATAAACTCCTTTTATTAAAAGGTGGGGAAGGTGTCAGTCTTACTAGGTATCCTTATAAAAAAATGGAATTTGCTTCGGTTCGTTTTTTAATGATCGCACGAGTGCTCTACAGCAAAGGATACCAGGAATATGTTGAAGCTGCAAGGATAGTTAAAAGCAAGTATCCTGAGGTGGAGTTTGAACTTCTCGGTTCGATAGATCATACAAGTCCGGCGAGAGTTCCACAGGAAATAATCGAGAGAGATAGTAAAAATGGCGATATTAAGTATTTGGGTACTACTTCAGACGTTCCATCTTTTGTATTACGTGAGGGGGTAGTGCTTGCAATTCCATCTAAGTATCTTGAGGGGCTTAATCGGTCACTTATGGAAGGTGCAGCTATGGGACGCCCCATAATTACCACTGACAATCCTGGGTGTCGAGAGACAGTAAATGACGGAATCAATGGTTTTCTTGTTCCTGCGTCTGATTCAAAAGCTTTGGCAGAGGCTATGATACGTTTTATTGAACTTCCAGCTGATAAGAAAATAGAAATGGCAGAGGCTTCTCATAGAAAGGCTGAGAGTGATTTTAATGTGTCGCATGTGATTGACACCTATAAAAGTCTGGTAAAAGAACTGATAAATGATTAGCCTTGGTGCCTGTTGTCCCGACTTATTGTAGTGATAGAATGAAATTTTGTCTTGATTTCTACATATTATAATGCGGTTTCCTCGGAAAACATATGAGAAAACGTAATAATATCCGAAAAATTTCGTAAATTTGCTAACCAATACGCATCTTTGATTTTTGATGTGTGAAAAGCGGGATGGAGAGATAGGATAAAAATGGTGAAATGAAATGAAAGATATTGCGATATATGGGGCCGGAGGATTCGGACGTGAGATTGCCTGCCTCATTAATCATATCAACCGAGCAGAGGGTCTGCAATGGAACATGATAGGTTTTTTTGATGACGGTAAAGCCCCCGGTTATGAGACGGGATATGGAGCGGTTATCGGAGGAATGGATGAGCTTAATTCCTATCCTCATAACCTGTCGGTAGTTATTGCTATTGCTAACCCTAAGACGTTGAGGAAGCTTGTGGATCAGATTGAAAATCCGCTTGTAGACTTCCCTAACATAATTGCGCCTAACGTATTGTTTTTTGACCGTGAGTCGGTGACAATGGGGCGTGGAAATGTCTTGACGTTCGGTTGTAGATTAAGTTGCAATGTTCGGCTCGGAAATTTTAATCTCCTTAACGGATGTGTGTCGTTTGGGCATGATGTGGCAATTGACAATTACAATGTCATGATGCCGGAGACACGTCTGTCGGGGGAGGTGAAAGTCGGAGAAATGAATCTGTTTGGCAGCCGTAGTTTTGTGGTGCAACAGGTCAAGATAGGCTCTCGCACTACTATCGCTGCGGGCAGCTTCGTATTGAGAAAGACCAAGGATGACTCATTGTATATGGGGAATCCGGCTAAGAAAATGGATATAAATTGATTACGAGTATAAAAAATGGATAGAAAGAACTTTATAGAGAAGTTTGCCGAAGCACTTGAAATTGAAGAGATGGCAGACTTGCAGGAGGCTACGGAGTTCCGCTCTCTTGAGGAGTGGGATTCTTTGGCATATTTGAATATCATCGCTATGCTTGATGAGGAGTATGATATTCAGATTGAGAATGCTGCTTTCAAGCAGTTGAGAACTCTTGGCGATATAATTGGCTACATTGAGAATAACCAATAATACCGAACATCTATAGGCTATGGCATTTATGAATTTTAATGGTGTGGGAGTGACAGCCCTTGCAGCGGCTGTGCCTCACACCATTATTGATAATTATAAGTATACGGAGTATTTCCCCGAAGATCAGGTTAAGGAAGTGGTGGATAAGGTCGGCATCTATCAGCGACGCTTTGCTGATGAGAAGACCTGCTCGTCAGACCTTTGTTTTGCTGCTGCCGAAAAATTAATTGCAGATAACGACATCAATAGGGAAGAGATAGATTTGTTGGTATTTATATCCCAGACCCCTGATTATAGGATGCCGGCAACCTCAGTGCTTCTTCAGCATCGTTTGGGACTTCCAAATTCCACCATTGCGTTTGACGTGAATCTTGGCTGCTCGGCATTCATATACGGATTGAGTATAGTTTTCTCCATGATGCAGAATAAGGGCTTACGTAAGGCATTGCTGTTAGATGGGGAGACACGTTCCAAGGTATATTCGCCGAAAGATCGCCGTTCTGCATTCCTTTTCGGAGATGGGGGTGTAGCTGCACTTATAGAGCGAGATGATAAATTCGGGGAAAGTTTTTTCTCCTTGAATTCTGACGGCTCACGTGGCGACCTTATAAAAATCAATGGGGGTGGCTACCGTAATCCGTCATCAATAGAAACTCTCAAAGAGAAAGTGGTTGATGAGTTCGGCAATATACGCAGTGACGAGCAGGGATACATGAATGGAGGCGATGTGTTCAATTTTGTGATACGTGAGATTCCAAAAGACATCAAGAAGATGCTTGCCTATTCAGGAAAGGATTTACAGGATTTTGACTTCTATGTGTTACATCAGGCAAATAATTTCATAAATTCCTACTTGGCAAAGAAACTGAAGCTTGATTTGTCCAAGATACCTACTACAATTGCTAAATATGGTAATACATCCTCTGTGTCGGTGCCTCTTACTATAGTAGATCAACTGCAAGGAAAAATGGACGGAGAGAGATTACTTCTCCTCAGTGCCTTTGGAGTTGGTATGACCTGGGCTACCGCAGTAGTTCCCTTTGTTGATTGCAAGATAAGTAACATTGTAGAGGTATGAGGGAAAGTGAAGGTATGACGGAGGCGTTTAATCCGTTTACCCTGTCAGGGAAGAAGATAATAGTGACGGGAGCCTCCTCCGGAATCGGACGTCAGTGTGCGATAGATTGTAGTAAGATGGGCGCTACTGTCATACTGCTTGCCCGTAATGAGGAAAGAATGAGAGAGACTTTTTCTCATTTATATGGTTCCGACCATCAAATAATTGTAGCAGATTTGACAGTCTTTGATGCTATTCCTTCAATGGTTGAAACAATAGTAAGCAGGGTTGGAAAGATTGACGGTCTTGTTAACTGTGCCGGCATCTCGACCACTCTGCCTTTGAAACTTATGACTACGACTAAGTTGGATGAATTTTTCAGAACTAATGTTTACAGTGCAGTAGAGCTGTCAAAGGAGGTTTCAAAGAAAAAGAATATGAATGAGGGGGGAAGCATTGTGTTCCTTTCATCCGTTATGGGCGTTGTCGGGGAGAGTGGCAAATCATTGTATGGTATGACTAAGGGTGCATTGTTATCCGCTGCCCGTTCCCTTGCCTGTGAGTTTGCCAAGCGTAGAATTAGATTCAACTGTGTTTCTCCCGGTGCTATCCTCACCCCGATAAATGAGCATCTGCCTCATATGATAGATCCTGAGAAACGTCAGCAGCTTGAAGAGAAGCATCTCCTTGGCCTTGGTAGTCCGGAAGATGTGGCGTATGCTTGCATTTATCTCCTCAGTGGTGCCTCAAAGTGGGTCACCGGTCAGAATCTGATTGTCGACGGTGGCTATACTGTGCGTTAAATACATATGATTTAATCCTATAATCTCTTATCGATGAAAATATTACGGATAATAGCTGCTGCTATATTAATAGTGGCATCAAGCGTGGGTTATACCTCTATACCCTTGCAAGCCCAGCACTCTACGACTGCGACACAGAGAACAGGTCAGAGGATACTGTCTCCAACTCCGGGTGAGTTTCCTATAGTTGCATTGAGTGTCTTCAATAAGGACGAAGGTCCTAAACCGGGCGACTTGAAAGGAGTAGAGGAGTGTGGCTTTAATGTGTGTATTGAAGAAACAAGCATTGAGAGGCACGAGCAGCTTCTGAAATATATGGAAGGCACCGGTCTGAAGTTGTTGGCGTATAACTATGTTTTCAGCAGCGACGCAAACGGGAAGAATTGGAAAGAAAATATGGTGAAGTTTGTCAACAAGTTGAAGCATCATCCCAATTTGGGTGGCTGGGATTTTGGCGACGAACCAAAATGGAAGGACTTGAATGCGCTTAAGCCGCGTTATGAACTGCTTCGGAAGACTGACCCTACACATTTCATTTCATATAATCTCGTCGGACAGATTGCTAAAGATTTCACAGGACCTTGTAAGACATTGGGTGTGTATCTCGATTCTATCCAGAAAAAGTTTGAAATGGATTCGTGGAGCTCAGACTTTTACCCGATAAGGATAGTAAGAGGTAAGTTATCGGTTAACTACGAGCAATTTTATCAGAATTTAGAGGCGTTTTCAAAAAAATCGAAGGAAACCGGTATTCCTATGTGGACTTTCTGCGAAAGCCTTGCCTATGTGGCAGATGCTAATACTACCTTTCCGATAGCCACATTGCCCTATCTCAGCTTTGAAGCATTCTCGGCTTTAGGGTACGGTTCTCAGGGTTTGGCATACTATACTTATTGGCAACGTAAAGGCATAAAGGTGAAAATGCTCTCTGCTCTGGTTGACATGGAGGGCAAGAAAACAAAGTCATGGTATGCTGCCCAAAAAGTTAACCTTGATATAAAGGCACTTACACCGGTGCTTTTAGGAGGTGAGTTGGTTGAATGTCGCCATACCGGCAAGATTAGCTTTAAGGGTGCAAAACCTTCCCTCGGAACCTTTGGTCCGATTGAAAGTATGACCCATGGTGAAAAGGGGGTACAGGTGTCGCATCTGAGAAATGGTAGCAAGAACTATATAATGTTGGTGAACCATGATGTTGAGAATAAGCAGAAGGTAAGCTTGATATTCAAGAAGACGGCGAATATGAAGCAGATAAAGGTTGATTCAGGGAAACTCGATAAAAAGTCAGTAAAAAATAATTGCAGTGTTACCCTGACTCCCGGCGGTTACTGCATATTCGAATGGAATTAAGCCACAATGTCACCAAATAAAATTACTGCCACGACAATTGTCGTGGCAGTAATTTTATTTGGTGACATTTATAAGTCTTCAGAATGGGATAAGTTTATCAATGTTCTCATCCATCCAATTGAATTGTCTAATATAGTTCTTTCTCATCTTTGCTATACTCTCATAGAAGGAGAGTTTCTCATCACCGTTGATCGATTGGGTTATGGGCCATAAGTCGCCGTCGTAGATTGCCGAGTCGGAGACATAGGAGGCAACCTCGTCAATATAATAAGGTATTGAGCTTAGATTAGTTCTGTGAATAGCCCATCTTTCCTTTACCCGGTCTATGAATTCCGGATAAGTGAATAGATAACCATACCATATAGATTTTCTAAGTTGCCAGCTCTCGCAATCCTCGCGGAAGGTATCCCAGTCGTAATCCCAGATGGGTCCGGCAAATAATTTACCGTTGCGAGCTTTATACATATAGCTTGACTTGGGATGCCAAGGTTCCGTATTGACAGTAAGTTCTTGGAGCAACCACCAGTCGATGAATGAATCAATGTCAAGGAGAGCCTCTATCTCGGAATATGCGCTATGTTTATCGAGTTTTGATTCCACATCATTAAAATAATTGCGGACATATTCAAACTGTGCCGGTTGCAATACATCTTCATCAGGATCTTTGAAATTGACGGGCAAATCCAGGATGTCGGTTCGGAATTTATTCACCTCGTCAAAGTATGAGTCTAATTCGAGCAGGTAGCCACCGGTCAAATTGTCGCCTGCCACGTCGCTTTCAGTCATTTCATCAATATTGACTCTATTGGGATCAATCTTAATCTGTTCGCATACATAGTAATTACCTGCAAATTTACCGTTGAATACGAGATCAACAAATTTACCTCTCGGACTCCATGCCAATCCTGACATTCTTCTACCAATCTCAAGGGCGATTTCATTCCTGATATTAGTTCTATCCATCCAATTGGCAAGCAAGCACCACCTCTTATGCTTAGGCATACCAAGCACTTCAGATTTCTTGTCAAGTTTTACAGCATAAGGTTTCTTGGGATAACCCCAGGTGCTGTTGCCGCGTCCTTTTAATTGAGCCTGTTCGTAGATTGCGTTGTGCTCTCCCGCATTAGCTATCTGGATAGTGCTCTTCTTTACCCAATCCTCCTTGGTCAAGACGGGAGCGGGTGTGTTGACATACATCACCGGAAGGTTAGAGTAATATGCTATCACAGAATAGTCTTTGCTGACTCCATTGAGTGTGGCAGTCAGTGTGACAGGGTTTGAAAGATCCAAAGTCTCCGGAGAGGTGACATCGCCTACGGAAATGTCTGAGTTGGTCTTAATTACCGAGGTAAGAGCCTCTGTGGAGCTGCCGTAAGGTAATTTCACATAGAATGTGTTAGCATCACATCGGGTAGCTTCGATGCCGGCTACGGTGATTTCATAGATTTGCGGACAAGTATCGTAGGCAATCGTCATAAGTGAGGAAGAGAGCTGGATACGGTTGCCACGGCCATCTTTTGTAGTAAGTACAAGCGCAACAACTTCTTCTCCTTCCACATCCTGAACTTCAGCGGAAACAGTAACCGTGTATTGACCCATCTTACGATCACCCTCTTCATTGAGAGAGGGAGCTACATCAATGATACGGTAATTAGTTGGGAGGGTGACATAAGAATCTGCAACCCCGGCACGGCTGGTAGCAATTTTATCGAGCTGTATGTTGGCGTCATCACCTTCAAATACGAAATTTATGAATGCGTTTGAAGGATTAATCCTGAACTCAAAAGTGGCAGTGTGTTCTTTACCCGTGATCTCTACATGGTCGGTCAGCAAGACAATGCCTGTAGGGTAAGAAACATCCAGATTAAACATGAACACTTCGCCGTTTGCCAAAGTCAGACTTATTATACCGGTGTTTTGATCCTCTACAATGGATTGGAGCACATTTGCGGGATTTGAAGAATAGGGTGTTTCAATTGACTCTATAATCGTGTCAGGAGCATCAGGGGAATAGAGCTGAAACACGTATTTGTCATTTACCACAGCTACTTTCACACATATGCCGTGTGTGCCTGAAACGCCGTTTTCTCCTGTAGATCCGAGGGCTGATACAGGGTTACCATTATTATCGGTGACGGTAGTATAGGTATCGCCATTATCGTAAGAAACAATCCAGTATCCTTCTAAATCTATCTTGACTATAGGTGTTACACCATCTTTACCATCCTTTCCGTCTGCGCCGTTAGCACCATCAGCACCGTTAACGCCATCAATGCCATTAGCACCATTGATGCCGTCAACGCCGTCTTTACCGTCGGTGCCATCAATACCATTAGTGCCGTCGAGACCTTTTTCACCATTTTTCAGTACTATTTTTGTGCCATCGGAGAAAGTAACTGAGTATCCTCCGGTTCCTTCTTCTACCGGAATGACTGTGGTTATAACCTTGCCCTCTTTGAAGGCATCTTGAAGACTCACCACAGCTTCCTCAAGATTAGTGACCCTGTTTTTTAAGGAGTCAATGTCGTCGCCATATGAGCAAGCCGACAGGAAGCACATTATGACTGTAAGCACAGCCAATTTTGTAAAACTTAAATAATTAGATTTCCACATTTTAGTGTTAGCTTAATGATACGGAATAATTCTTAATCAATAGGTTAGTACATTAAATAATATTTAGCTTGGGTAGTGAAACTACGAGAAGGGATTTAAATTTCTGATTCAGAATCTTTAATCATTGAATTTTTAGAGCATGTAGTCTCATCATAAATTATGATTAAATGATAGAACAAGTTTAAATAGCTTCTCTGAATTAATCTGCAAAGATAGCTAAATTTATTGGTTTTTAATCCTTAATTCTATAAGTTTAAACATATTTAATATTTATTACCAAAGCTATAATCTTTTCTCATCCTGATTAAGATATTTATTCTTAACCGCTTACTCTTCCTGAGTAAGTCAATAAAATTAGAGAGGATATGGCTGTGCAGCCATATCCTCTCTAATTTTATTGACTTTAAGGATGCTATCCTTAATTTTGGTGCCTATTTTTAAGCTTTGCCGTCGGAGCCGAGCACGTTGATGATCTTGTGCTTGTAGAGCTTCTCCATTTCGTCGCGAGCCGGTCCGAGGTACTTGCGGGGGTCGAACTCAGCGGGTTTCTCAGCGAATACTTTGCGCACTGCTGCAGTCATGGCAAGACGGCTGTCAGAGTCGATGTTGATCTTGCAGACATCCATCTTAGCTGCCTTACGGAGCTGCTCCTCGGGAATACCGATAGCATCGGGCAACTTGCCACCGTTCTCGTTGATGATCTTAACGTATTCCTGGGGCACTGAAGATGAGCCGTGGAGCACGATGGGGAAGTCAGGAAGTTTTTCCTCAACTTTCTCAAGCACGTCGAATGCCAATGGAGGAGGAACGAGAAGACCAGTCTTCGGGTCGCGTGTACACTGCTCGGGAGTGAACTTGTAAGCACCGTGAGATGTGCCGATTGAGATAGCGAGGCTGTCGCAACCTGTGCGGGTAACGAAGTCGATTACTTCCTCAGGATCGGTGTAGGTGTGGTGATCGGCACTTACTTCGTCCTCAACACCTGCAAGTACACCGAGCTCACCTTCTACAGTGACATCATACTTGTGAGCGTAATCAACTACTTTCTTGGTGAGGGCAACGTTCTCCTCGTAGGGGAGGTGTGAACCGTCGATCATCACTGAAGAGAAACCATTGTCGATGCAATCCTTGCAAAGCTCGAATGAGTCACCGTGGTCAAGGTGAAGCACGATCTGAGGATCCTCCCAGCCGAGAGATTTGGCATATTCAACTGCACCCTGAGCCATATAACGGAGAAGGATAGGGTTAGCGTAGTTGCGAGCACCCTTAGACACCTGAAGAATTACAGGTGACTTAGTGTCAGCAGCAGCCTTGATGATGGCTTGCAGCTGCTCCATGTTGTTGAAGTTGAATGCGGGGATGGCATATCCGCCATGCACTGCCTTGGCAAACATCTCTTTTGTGTTGACAAGGCCAAGTTTCTTGTAATCTACCATGTTTTGTATAAACTTTTTTGTGGGCCGCCCGGCGCTCGTGCCTGACGGACTCAATTTGTTGCAAAAATACAAAAAATGATTAGTATCACAAAATCATTGGGAAAATAATTAATCTTTTTTGCAAAAATCCTTTATACTGTGGGGATATTAGCGAAATAAGTTGTAAATTTGCAATTCCTCACCGACGGCTATTGAAAGAATTATGAAGATATTTGCATCAAATGCTATACGCGAAATAGACAACGCTACCTGCGAAGCGCAGAATATTGATTCTCTTGATTTGATGGAACGCGCCGCAGGAGCGGTGACATATGAAATAATCTCCCGCTTTCTCCCCAATCAACGTATTGTGGTGGTGGCGGGTCCCGGCAACAACGGTGGCGACGCTCTTGCGGTGGCACGCCAGCTGTTTGAGCAGGGTTATAAGAAGATTGAGGTGTTTCTCTTCAATGTGGTGGGCAAGCTGACCCACGACTGCGACGAGGAGCGCAAACGCCTCATCACTTTGGATGGCATCGACTTTACCGAGGTGAAACGTGATTTCTCACCTCCTTATCTCGGAGAGAACGATGTGCTTATCGACGGATTGTTCGGCTCCGGTCTGCGTCAGCCATTGCAGGGAGGATTTGCTATGCTTGCACGTCTCATCAACGAGAGCGGTGCCTACGTCATCTCGATAGATATGCCCTCGGGGCTATTTGGTGAGTGGAACGACAATATCAGCCGTAGGGATATGGTGCATGCCAACCTTACCCTTGCTTTCCAAACGCCGCGTCTGTCATTCTTTTTTGAGGAGAATGCCGATGTGATAGGTGAGTTTAAGCTTCTTGACATCGATCTCGACGATGCCAAGATGAAGGAGCTGCACTCCGATTTTATGGTGGTGGAGGCACGTACAGTGCGACCCTTATTGAAGCCTCGTCGCAAATTCTCCGGTAAGCGTGATTACGGTTCAGTGCTGCTTATGGCAGGAAGCATCGGTATGATAGGAGCCGCTGTGCTCGCTGCCCGTGCCTGCATGAGAAGCGGTGCGGGACTTGTGACTGTCCACAGTGCCAAGAGTGGCATGCAGATTGTCCAGACCGCTGTCCCGGTAGCGATGTTTGAGCCGGATAAGAATGACAACTACATCACTGATATGACCGTCCACCACACTCATCAGGCTGTGGCGGTAGGTCCGGGTATCGGTGTGAACCCGCGCACTATTGATGCCTTGGAAAGTCTTCTGAAGACCTGTAAATCACCTTTGGTGCTTGATGCGGATGCGCTCAACTGCATAGCTGCCCGTCCGGCATTGCTTCAGATTCTCCCTCCCCAGACAATCATCACTCCCCATATAGGTGAATTCGACCGTCTCTTTGGCGAACATTCCAATTCGGAGGAGAGATTGAAGAAAGCCATTGATATGGCTAAGTATTACAACATTATCATCGTTTTGAAAGGGCATTATACCGTCACGGTTCGTCCTACCGGGCGAGTCTATTTCAATTCTACCGGTAACCCGGGTATGTCAACTGCCGGATCGGGTGATGTGCTTACGGGTGTGATTGCTGCATTCGTGGCACAGGGCTACCGTCCGGAACATGCAGCTACCATAGGTGTGTATGTCCACGGTTTGGCAGGAGACCTTGTGACAGCCGATTTGGGAGAATTTGGCGTTATGGCGACGGATATAGCTGACTACTGTGGGAAAGCAATCAGGGCAATTGTAACTCGTGAAAAATTGTAGGGAGAACCATTGTGAATCACATTTATTAATTGAATATAAGAGAATGAAGAATAGGATAATGAAATTGTTGTTTCCCTGGGCTATTGTGTTGGGTGTCTGTATGCCCGGAATGGCACAGCAGACTAAGATACTTACGGCTGAGAAGCATAACGAGTATGGGCTTGTCTATACGTTGCCAACTACGGCTTTGCAGATTGAGATCACGGCTACAAGGGAGATTCGTAAGGCGGGCCCCTATTATCAGTATGCCAAGAAATATGTCGGCACTGATGTGGTGATAAAGGAAGATGGCGAAGTATGGACTATCGAGTCAGTTCGTGTCCAGCCTTATGGTGTGCCAAATCAGGAGGAACGATATATGATGCAGCTTAAACCGGGTGCCACCACTTTCATCGGTGTGGCACAAGACGGTATGCTGTTGTCGATCAATGCTAATCCTATCACTCCTCCGGAGTTTAAGTCTACTCAACCCGGAGAGCCGGAAGGTGAGCAACTTGCCGACCGTGAATATCTCCAGTATGTGGATGAGGATTTCATCGCTTCCCAATCGAAGGCAAAACAGGCACAGATGTTGGCAGAGAGTCTTATGGAGATAAGAGAGGCAAAAATATCCCTTACACGCGGCACTGCCGACCAGATGCCCACCGACGGCCGTCAGCTTGAACTTATGCTCAATTCTTTACGTCATCAGGAGGCTGCCATAACCGCTGCTTTCTTAGGTAATTCCGTAAAGGAGACTGTGGTGCGCACCTTTACGTTTGAGCCTGAAGAGGAGGGACGTTCAGTACTGTTCCGTCTGAGTGATTTCGACGGTTTTGTTTCAGCTGATGATTATTCCGGTGAACCTGTATATATAAAGGTAGACGTCACCAATGAGGGAGTTATGCCTGTGGATGCCAAAGGTGAAGCAAAGAAAATGCCTAAAGACGCTGTGGCTTACAATGTTCCGGGCACTGCTAAGGTAAGTCTGACATTCAAGGGTAAAACCCTTTTCAGCAATGAGTTTGAGATGTCACAGTTCGGCGTTGTATTCGGATTGAATCCTGTGCTTTTCAGTGACAAGAAAGCTCCCTCATATGCCATTTTCGACCCCACTACAGGAGCACTCAAAGAGATAGGTACAGCCAAGGAGGGGCAGTGAGCCTATGAATGAATCAAATACTCCCGTACCGCTGTCTCTCGTGGAATATACGGCAGTTATAGGTAATGCTATACGTATGACTCCCGGTCTGCAAGGTGCTTGGGTGATGGCTGAGTTGAGCGATGTGCGCTATAGCGGCGGACATTGCTATATGGAACTTATCGAGAAGAATCCTGCGGGACAGACTGTGGCGAAGCTTCGGGCGAATATCTGGGCATCGAAAGTGCCTTACATACGTCGAAAATTCTTTGCCTCTACTCAGCGTGACATTGTTAATGGCATGAAAGTGATGGTCTATGGCGCTGCCGGTCATCATTCCGTCTATGGGCTATCATTTACCATAAATGATATTAACCCCTCCTATACACTGGGGGATATGGAGCGCATACGTCGTGAGATACTTATGAGGCTTCAGAAAGAGGGCGTGATAGAACAAAACAAGCAGGAGGTTATGCCTCCTGCTCCACAACGTATTGCCATCATTTCTGCCGAGGGGGCAGCGGGATACGGTGACTTTATCAACCAGCTTTCCGGAAATTCCGATGGCTTTGTATTTTATCCTTTCCTTTTTCCGGCTGTGATGCAAGGTGAGCGCACTTCACAATCGGTGCGTGATGCCCTTGATATGATAGAGCAGACAATGGAGAATTGGGACTGTGTAGTCATCATAAGGGGTGGTGGTGCCACTACTGACCTTAATGGTTTTGACGACTATGAATTGGCTTATCGGGTTGCTACATTTCCTCTGCCTATTGTGGTAGGAATCGGGCATGAAAGAGATAGGACAGTGCTTGACGAGATAGCCCATACACGTATGAAGACACCGACAGCTGTGGCAGCCTTCTTCATTGGCAAGCTGAGGACTGCGTATTCTACGGTAGGACAGATGGTGCAGTGGATTGCCCGCTACAGCACTGATCGCTTGGTTGGGGAGGCTCGTCGCTTGGATAATGCCGAGACAATGATACCGGCTTTGGCAAATGCTCGTTTGACTGCGGCTAAGGCACGTCTCGACCGTGAGTTGACACGTATACCTGTACTTGTAGAGTCACGTCTTGCCGGAGAGAGGGGAAAAATAGACTCTTTGAGGCGTTTCATCAGTATGGCTATCGACGGTGTTATTAAGCGATCTTCAGCCAAACTTGACAGCTTGGCAGGACTGATTGATGTGTTGAGCCCGACAAATACACTTCGTCGCGGCTACTCCATCACACGTGTTAACGGTCACGCTGTTACGGATGCATCTACAGTTAAACCGGGGGATATTTTGGAGACTCAGCTTAACTCCGGCACTATCCGTTCTGAGGTCTCGGATGATAGTGCAAGCCCTGCGGAGGCAGTCGATTAAATTTATTGGGTAATCGGCTAATTACAACTTCATAAAGTGATAATATAATCAGATACTACGATATGAAAGATATGACATATGCCAAGGCAATGGCAGAACTGGAAGGTATAGTGGCTAAGATGCAGTCAGACAGCTGCGACATAGATAGCCTTGCCGGATATACCACACGAGCTTTGCAGCTGCTCAAATACTGCAAAGAGAAACTCTTCACCACCGATCAGGAGGTGAAGAAGTGTCTTGAAGCCCTTGATATTTAACTGCTGACTATTCTCGGTAGTATACTCTCTTAACGCGGGGCGATACCGAGGTGAGTATTTCATAAGGAATGGTGTCGAGGAGGTCAGCAAGACGTTGCACAGATGCCTCCTGACCAAAGATTTCAACCGAGTCGCCAACTTTACAGTCAATGTCGGTGACATCAATCATACAGGCGTCCATACAGATATTTCCAACTGTAGGGGCGTCTTTTCCGTTTACTTTCACTGATACTGCTCCGCGACCGAAATGGCGATTCATACCGTCGGCATAGCCTATCGGTATTGTGGCAATGCGTGACCTTCGTGTCAGTTTTCCTTTCCTGCCGTATCCGATGGTTTCCTCCTTCTCCCACTCGCGTATGGCGATTATGACTGTGCGGAGAGAAGACACCACCGAGAGGGGCTTTTCTATGTCTTCGGGAAGGGTGTTTGCACCATATAGACCAATGCCGAGACGTGCCATATCATAGTGATGCTCCGGAAAGCGCAAGATACCGGCAGAGTTGAGGATATGGCGTTTTACAGGGTAAGGACAACGTGCCAACACGAATTCTGTCATATCCTTAAAGCGTGATAATTGTAGGTTTGTGTAGTCGTCCATATCAACGCAGTCGGCGGTGGCTAAATGGGAAAACATCGAAGCCAACTTTACTCCTTTCCGGGAAAGAATAAGGTCAATGGCTTCTTGCAACTCATCCGGAAGCAGACCGGTGCGATGCATTCCGGTGTCGAGTTTAAGGTGTATGGGATAATCCTCCACATTGTTTTTCTCAGCTTCCCGTATCACGTCGCGCAGCATATCAAGAGAATATACCTCCGGTTCAAGTCGATTGGCAAACATCGACTTATAGTTTACCACCTTTGGATTCATTACCATAATCGGCATTGTTATGCCGTTACGACGCAAGTCAATTCCTTCGTCAAGCACAGCCACTGCCAAGTAGGCAGCTCCGGCATCTTGTAAAGTCTTGGCTATCTCATAGCTCCCGGCTCCGTAGCCGAATGCCTTGACCATAGCCACTATGCCCGTGCCTTCCGGCAGATGGCTGCGGAAGTAATTGTAATTCTCAACGATAGCATCCAAGTTTACTTCCAGCACTGTCTCGTGTTTGCGAGCCTCAAGCATTTCACTGATACGTGAGAAGTCAAACTCCGGAGCACCTTTCACAAGAATGATTTCCGAATCAAAGTCAGATGGAGAGAGCCTCTGAAGAAGTTGCTCGGTTGAATCGAAGAAGGTGGCATTGGAGCCAAATAGGTGGCTATGCGCTTTGAGAGCTTCCCCGACTCCGACAAAACGTTCTACGCCCGACTCCTTCACCGCTTTTGCTATAGCCTCGTATATCTCAGACCCTCCCGATGTCTCGTGGCGAATGTCACTGAGTATTAGTGTCGGGTGCTGATGAGGCATAGCCCGACGTATCATAAAATTGATGGCAGGGCGAAGCGAGGAGAAATCACTCGTATAGGAATCGTGTATTATGGAGCAATTGTTGACACCCTCAGTTACATTAAGGCGTGTGCCAATACGGTGAAGATGCTTGAATCTCTCCTTGATCACTTCTTCTGATAGTCCCTTGACCAACATAAAACTAAGAGCTGCACCGACATTCTCAAGCTCATGTCGAGAGTTGACGGGAGCGGAAATGGTATGCGTGCTGCCTTTGAAGGTGTAAGTGACCTCCGTAGTATCATTGTGAGGATCTATCTCGGCTTGAAGATAGACATCGGCTTCAGGATTATTAATTGACCAAGCTATCTCTTTAACATCGCCATTATGGTTACGTTGCTTCTCTATCGCCTCTTTTAAATAAGGAGAGTCGAGATTGTAGATTATTGTCTTTACAGAATTTGGGGAAGTGAGGGTAGCTTTTTCCTCAGCTTTCTCCTTAAGAGATTTGAAACCGTCGGCGTGGGCATCGCCGATATTAGTGATGATAACGGTTTGCGGCTGAATGCAGTCAGCTAATGTTTTCATCTCTCCGGGTTTGGAAATGCCGGCTTCTATAAGTGCTAATTCTGTTGTAGGTTCAATCTCCCAAAGCGACAAGGGGACACCGATCTGTGAGTTGAAACTGCGAGGTGACCGGGCAATTTCACATAGAGGCTCCATAAGTTGGAAGATCCATTCTTTCACCGTAGTTTTACCCCGACTTCCGGTGATGCCTACTATTTCTGTAGCGTTATATTCTTCTGTAGCGTTATCTTCGGCTTGGGAATCCTTATCCTTTCCTGCCTGATACTTCTTATCATTAAGATGAGAGGCATAAGAGGCAATCTTTTGCAAATCCCCGATTACATCATCCGTGACAATGAAGTTGACATCAGTTTTATCGGCAAAGCCTTCAGGAATCTCGTTTACCACGAAGTGCCGTACCCCCTTTTTGTAAAGTTCTTCAATAAACTTATGTCCGTCGTTGCCACCAGGGGTGCGAATAGCAAAGAAGAGGGAAGTCGCCGGTCTTATAAGACTTCTGGAATCCGTAAGCAGCGTGTCAATCACGTCGCTTCCGTCAGTAGCAATAATATGGGCTGGCATGTCTTGGGTACTTTTGCCAAGGATATGGAGTATATGTGTGAAAGAAAGTTTCATTTCAGTATCTAAAAGCAACTCGATTGTCAAGGGCAATCGCGATATATTTAAGAGATGATTTCATAATAAGAAATCGAGTTCAAAATTACAACTAATAATCCATATAGCCAACATTTGCATTGCATAACTACAATAAAAGACTTGAAGAAGAAGGAGGATAAAAAAATGGGCGCATATCACTACGCACCCGATTTTTCCAATATCTCTCGAAACACATCGAAAGACATTGAAGGTCCTAATCCTAATTTTAACTATTAATCCATAACTTTACTAATGCAACAATAAAATTGTCAATGAAACGATTAATTGGTCTTATGAGAAGATTATTCTATCCTTTAAGAGTTTCTTGATGGGAAAGCAGATCCTATGCCGGGGTTATGTCAGCCATTTACATCCCTCAGTGTTATAACGGAAGCCTCGGGATGGGATCCACACCGCAAAGTTAGCAATAATTTTTCACTAATGCCTATTATTTTTTTGATTAAAATTTAGTTAATTCAATCAATAAGCTAATGAATTATGTTAATTTATGTGAAATATAGTCTAAATGGAACTAATTTGGTTAAAAATGGATATTTAGCCAACTGAAGTCTCTCGCTTCCGGTGCGGTGCGATCAAGCATAACAGGCACTACGGAGACTATGCCGTGGGTCAGACACCACTCATCCGTATCAGGGTTATCAGGCTCTTCATTCACGAATTTACCCGTAAGCCAATAGAATTTACCACCATTGGGATCAACGTATTCCTTATATTCATCTGTCCAGTTACCCTTGCAGGATTTTGTGAGACGCATCTCTGTAGGGGGTACTGCCGAATTCGGGATATTGACGTTCAGGCATACTCCTTTGGGTAGCCCACGCTCCAGGACACCCTTCACAATGGCATCGATAAAGGGGTAGCAGGGTTCAAAATCGGCATTTGGAGAATGATCTGTCAGAGAGAAACCGATAGCGGGCAATCCGTAGGCACAGCCTTCGAAGGTGGCTCCCATAGTGCCGGAATAGACGACGTTGATAGAGGCATTGGAGCCATGATTGATTCCTGCCACAACAAGCGTGGGTATACGGTCAAGAACGTTGTGCATAGCCAACTTCACACAGTCTACCGGCGTTCCGTTGGTCTTATACATCTTTGCGTCCCTATAATCTTTGACACGGGTGACACGTAAGGGTGAATTGACTGTAAGAGCCATTGACTGTCCGGAACGGGGGGAGTCGGGACACACGACCACGACATCTCCGAATTGGATAAGACGGTCGACAAGCGCGTGTACACCTTTGGCATCAATGCCATCGTCGTTGCTGACGAGTATAAGGGGTTTTGATTGAGCAGAATCCATAACTTTATGATGTGGTTTAATATATTGCAAATTTCATTTCTTCTTGCGCAGGAGGTAACGATCTATGATGATGTTCCTTTGCGCACCCGGCAGAGCGGAGAGGGTATCCTTATCGGGATAGGTTGTATAGTCTTTACGCATTTTCCGAAAATCGGAATGAGCTTTCAAAACAGCCTTGGCATTCGGCATATCGAACTTCGCACAGAACATAAAGAAGGCAAGGGTGTCAGCCAAACGGCGAATGAAGAGCTTTCGTTTACCTATATCCTTTGGAAGATTCTTGTGGAGCAGGAGGAGGTTGTTGCGGAAATTCAGATAGGTCTTTTGGGGATTACCCTGGTTGAGGGATGCCCCGCCCACATGGTAAACCTCCGAGTCGCTTATGGCACACACTCTATATCCGGAGGCGTGCATACGGCAGCATAGGTCAATTTCCTCCATATGGGCGAAAAATTTAGGGTCAAGACCACCCAGATTTCTATAAAGATCGGTGCGCACAATCAATGCCGCACCTGATGCCCAACATACGTCGACAGGCATACCGTCATACTGTCCTTCATCTTTCTCTATTGAATCGAAGAGGCGTCCTCTGCAATAGGGATAGCCGAGACGGTCGAGATAGCCTCCGGCAGCTCCGGCATATTCAAACATATCGCGTTGACGGTAACTTTTGATTTTCGGCTGGGCAGCTCCTACATCCGGATTCTCCTCCATAAACTTGAGCAACGGTTGCCACCATCCCTCTTTCACCTCAACATCGCTATTAAGAAGTAATGTAAAAGGGTAGGACTTGCCGGTAGAAGGATCGATGGCTAATTCTATGGCACGGTTATAGCCTTCCGCAAAACCGTAATTCTTACTCAATTCAATAACCTTCACTTCCGGATGGTTGCAGCGGAGCCATTCCACTGATGAGTCGGTAGACCCATTGTCTGCCACAATCAGGTCAACCTCTTCGCCCTGAGTGAAACGTGAGGCTATAGGGATAAACTCTTGCAGAAGTTTAAGCCCGTTCCAGTTTAGAATTATTACGCTTAATTTCTTCATACCATAATATATAGACTGCTTCAATATATAGGCTGCTTCTTACTCATTTACATCGTGTCGGCTTGCGTTGCCCGGCTCATACGTGGGAGGCTATCATCATCTCAGGTTCTTCCGGATGTATAGCGTCAAGTCTTACGTTGCTTACCGTGTTGATCAGTTCCTGACGAATCGGAGCCTCCACTCGGATGTAGTTGTCGGTCAATCCGTGCATAAAGTCTTCTCCTGAAGCTTGTTCCCAAAGCACCGGTCGGATTACTCCCTTATGGCGATTCATGAATGCCTCCATCTTACGGTCGGAAAGAGCAGTTAGTTGTGCCACACGTCTGTGTTTCTCTTCTTGACTGATAGCATCGCCGAGTAGCAAAGCCTTTGTGCCGGGACGTTCTGAGTAGGGAAACACGTGAAAGCGTGTGATGTCGAGGTTTTCAGCGAATCGCAGACTCTTCTCCCATTCCTCAGGTGTTTCGCCCCTTGCCCCGGCAATTATATCCACTCCGATAAAAGCATCAGGAATGGCATCTCGAATAGCTTCAATACGGGAGGCGAAAAGAGCCGTGTCATACCGACGGTTCATGAGCCGGAGCACCTTGTCAGACCCTGATTGGAGCGGGATGTGGAAATGTGGCATAAAGGCGCGGGCTTCCGTTGCTGTCCAGTTGATGATCTCCTCCGTAAGCAGGTTCGGCTCGATTGAGGAGATTCTGAAGCGTTCTATTCCCTCAACCTCATCAAGGCGGCGTAGCAGATCGAAAAGTTTCTGATTATTATCCTTGCCGAACTCTCCGATGTTGACACCTGTAATCACAATTTCCTTCCCTTCTGACCGAGCGGCATCACGTGCCATGTCAACCAATTGATCAATATTGCCTGAGCGGGAACGTCCGCGTGCGAAGGGTATGGTGCAGTAGGTGCAGAAATAATCGCAGCCGTCTTGCACCTTCAAAAAGAATCGTGTTCGGTCGCCCCGTTCACACGACGTACGGAAATCGGATATTTCGAGTGGGGGAGTAACCTCCACGTGCTTTTGGTGAGTTTTAAGCCAAGAGTCGATATAGTCAGCCATACGCAGTTTCTCATTTGAGCCAAGCACAATATCCACTCCCGGCAGAGAGGCTACCTCTTGTGGTTTGAGCTGGGCATAGCATCCTGTCACGGCTATAGTTGCCTGTGGGTAACGTGAAGCAAGGCTGCGGATAAGGCGCCGTCCCTTCTTGTCGGCTACCTCAGTCACGCTGCATGTATTCACCACGCATATGTCGGGGGTCTCTCCCTTAGCAGCTTTAAGGATACCTCGCTCGGAGAGCATCTTCCCGATGGTAGATGTCTCGGAGAAATTTAGTTTGCAGCCCAAAGTGAAATAGGCTGCCTTCAGAAATTCGGAATTGTCGGTCATAGGCTGCAAAGTTAATAAAAAGCTCCGACAAACCTTCAAACTCAACCTAACTTCATTGTTAAAAAGGGGGATTGAACAACGACTTTTCTTTAAGCCGGGTTAAGGATAAAGCAGAAAGAAGACAAAAGTATGCCATTTAAGAAACAAAATATAATGTTCAAGTATGCGTTTCTTATCTACTTCTATGCAAAAGCTTACTATTTCAATAAGAGAATACTTGTCAGAGATGTTTTTTTGCTAAATTTGCATAATTGAAAAACTCTAACCTAAAGAATATGAAGTTGCGCTCTATTTCAACATTGTTGCTGACTGCTGCCCTGTTTGGTGCGTGTGGCAGTGGAAAGTATGAGAAGACAGATGGCGGTGTCATAGTCAACGTCGCTCCGCAGAAGGAGAATGATGTGAGGCGTGTGCGTCTGCAAGTCTTCGGTGATAAGATTATCCGTGTCACCGCTACACCGGATAAAAAGTTTGCACCTGATGCAAGTTTAGCAGTGGTCAAGCCCGAAACAAAGACGGATTACAAGGTGGAAGAGACTGATTCCACAGTGTCGCTTGTCACTTCTGCCGTGAAAGCCACAGTCTCCCTCACTACAGGTGATGTTAAGTTCTACAATTCCGAGGGTAAGCTTATAGTGGCTGAGGCTGATGGTGGCAGGGAGTTCACACCGATAGAGGTGGAGGGCACTAAAGGCTACACTGTCCGTCAGGTGTTCCAATCCTTGTCGGATGATGAGGGTATCTATGGCTTGGGTCAGCACCAGTCTGACGAGTTTAACTATAAAGGGAAGAATGAGGAGCTTTTCCAATATAATACTAAGGTGTCGGTGCCGTTTGTAGTTTCCACTGACAACTACGGCATCCTTTGGGACAGTTACTCCCTTTGCCGTTGGGGTAATCCGGATGGCTATAAGCAATTAGGCGGTGTATTTAAGCTCTTCGACAAGGAGGGTAAGGAGGGTGCGCTCACAGGCACTTATGTCCCTGCCAATAATCAGGAACCGACTCTTGTGCAACGTGAGGACTCGATCTACTTCGAGCATCTTATAAGGGGTGACCTTGCCCACGTGGTTAATCTTCCTCAGAACTTTAATTTCGCCGGTTCCCACGTCACTTATGAGGGTGAGATTGAGGCATCCGTTACGGGTGAGTATAAGTTTATCCTTTACTATTCCGGCTATCAGAAGGTATTCATAGATAATAAGGAGGTAGTGCCGGAGCGTTGGCGCACGGCTTGGAATCCCAACAGCTTCAAGTTTGAGGTGAATCTTGAGGCAGGTAAGCGAGTGCCTATCAAGATAGAGTGGGAGCCTAACGGCTCGGTGGCTTACTGTGGACTTCGTGTCTATGATCCCCGCGATCCGAAAGATCAACTTGATATGAGCTGGTGGGGAGAGATGCAGGACGGCATCGACTACTATTTCGTGTATGGCGACAATATGGATGATGTGATCTCAGGCTACCGTACACTTACCGGTAAAGCTCCGATTATGCCTAAATGGGCTATGGGCTATTGGCAAAGCCGTGAGAAATACAACACTCAGGAAGAGGTGCTCTCCACTTTGGCAGAATTCCGTCGCAGAGGTATACCTATCGACAACATAGTGATTGACTGGCTCCATTGGAAAGAGGATTCTTGGGGTAGCCACGAGTTTGACCGTGCGCGTTTCCC
>CAMWTL010000005.1 GCA_947177145.1 uncultured Porphyromonadaceae bacterium | reverse complement strand
ACAAACCTCTTTGCAGTTGTGGGGAGTGATTAGGAGGAGGGGAGGGAAATATTAAAATTTTTTAAAATTTGAAAGTAATTTTTACAAATTTCTCCGTTTAGTGTTATAGAAAGGTAGTACTTCTAAGTAAATTGTCGGCAGAGCTTGTCGGCAACGCTCTAAATAAATCAAACATGTCGAAAGTAACAAAAGAAATGGCCCTCGAATATCATGAGGAGGGTAAACCGGGTAAAATTGAGATTGTTCCTACTAAACCTTATGCCTCACAGCATGATCTGGCGTTGGCTTATTCGCCGGGTGTGGCTTATCCGTGTCTGGAGATTGAGAAGAATCCGGAAGATGCGTACCGTTATACCGATAAGGGGAATCTTGTCGGTGTGATCAGTAATGGTACTGCTGTGCTCGGACTCGGAAATATAGGCGCCTTGGCAGGTAAGCCTGTGATGGAGGGTAAGGCTCTTCTCTTTAAGATATTCGCAGGTCTGGACGCATTTGACATTGAGATAAATGAGAAGGATCCGGACAAGATGATTGAAATAGTAAAGGCTATTTCTCCTACATTCGGTGGCATTAATCTTGAGGATATCAAGGCTCCCGAGTGTTTCGAGATTGAGAATCGTCTTAAAGAGGAGTGCGACATTCCTATTATGCACGATGACCAGCATGGCACTGCGATCATATCGGGTGCGGGTCTGATCAATGCCCTTCAGATACAGGGAAAGAAAATCGGTGATATCAAGCTTGTGGTCAACGGTGCGGGCGCTGCCGCTATCAGTTGCACCCGTCTTTATGTTCAGCTCGGTGTGAAGAGCGAGAACGTGGTGATGTGTGACTCCAAGGGTGTAATCAGGGCTGACCGTGAGAATCTGAATGCCCAGAAGCGTGAGTTTGCTACCACACGCGATCTGCATACTCTTGCCGAAGCCATGGTGGGTGCAGATGTGTTCTTAGGGCTTTCAGTAGCAGATGTAGTGACTCCGGAGATGGTACTTTCAATGGCAGAGAAACCCATTGTATTTGCTTTGGCTAATCCGAATCCTGAGATTGATTATACTTTGGCTATGGAGACTCGCCCGGACATCATTGTGGCTACGGGTCGTTCAGATTATCCGAACCAGATTAATAATGTTATCGGTTTCCCATACATATTCCGCGGTGCGCTCGACTGCGGAGCGACAGCCATCAACGAGTCGATGAAGATAGCTGCGGTGTATGCTATAGCTGACCTTGCCAAGCAGCCTGTTCCGGCTGTAGTGGATGAGGCATACGGTATGAACAATATCAAGTTTGGCCGTGAATATATCCTTCCGAAAGCACTTGACCCTCGTCTGCTTCTCTGTGTTGCACCGGCTGTGGCGCGTGCAGCTGCCGAGTCAGGCATAGCACGTCGTCCGATAACCGATTGGAGCGCTTATAAGATCAGACTCCGTGCGCTTATGGGTGATGACGGTAAGATGATGCGTCGAATTACAGAGCTTGCGCGTCAGACTCCGAAGCGTGTTGTAATCTGTGAGGGTAATATGGACAATATGCTCAGGGCTGCTGTGCGCTGTGCATCAAGCGGTGTTTGTAAGCCGGTTGTGCTTGGCAACGAGGAGATGATCGAGAAACGTGCCGACCGTCTTGGTCTGTCGCTTGATGGCGTTGAGATTGTCAATCCGCGTCACGATCGTGAGGCTGACACCCGCGACCGTTATGCCCGAATACTTGCGAAGAAGAAAGCTCGTGAGGGCTTCTCATTTGACCTTGCTCTTGAGAAGATGTATGAGCGCTCTTATTTCGGTATGATGATGGTTGAGACCGGGGATGCCGACGCTTGCCTGTATTCATCGTTTGCTGCCGGCGAGGCTGCTGCAGAAGATGTGGTATCTATCATCGGACTTCAGGAGGGCTTTACTCACTTTGCGACGATGCATATTCTCAATACGCGCAAGGGTACTTATTTCATAGCCGACACCGCTGTTAATCCGGATGCCGACAAGTCAGCTCTTGTGGATATTGCCCGTCTTGCTGACCACACGGTAAGCTTCTTTGCTCAGGAGCCTGTGATTGCTATGCTTTCTTACAGTAACTTCGGCTCATCTAACCATGAGGAGGCTACTTTGGTGGCGAGTGCGGTTAAGGAGTTGCATGAGAAGTATCCGCAGGTGCAGGTGGATGGCGAGATGCAGGTAGAATATGCGCTTGATACCAAGCTGCGTGATCATACTTTCCCGTTCAATATGATTAAGGGGAAGACAGTCAATACGCTTGTGTTCCCGAATCTTACAGCTGCCAATACGGCTACGCAGATGCTTTTGAGTATGGGTGTTGGTTCGATTATCGGTCCTATCCAGATGGGTTTGAAGAAGCCGGTTTATTTTACTAATAGCAATGCTTCGGTGCGCGAGATTATTGACCTTGTGACGATTGCTGCTATTGATGCGATCGCTCTGGAGAAGAAGTGATTATTTACCGGCTTTTCACCTGAAGACAAACTCTTTCTACCTGAAGACAAACCGGCTGGCGCATTGGAAGTGATGGGCTACCGGCTTTGGGAGGGGAGCTTATGCGGAGAGAAACTTTAAAATGGATAGGCAATTTGGAGATTGCTTATCCATTTTTATTTTTAGAGAGGTAGGGACTTTGTGGAGGGTACAATCCATCTGGTGACAAACCTGCCGGCGTATTGGGAGGAATAGGGATTATTTTTTCCAGAAGGAGGGGGTGAAGAGGAGGAGGACGGTGTAGAGTTCGAGACGTCCGACGAGCATTATGAAAGCTATTACCCATTTGCCGATTGCAGGGACAAGAGCGTAATTGCCTGCTAAGCCGGTGATGTCGGTGCCGATGCCTGTATTGGCTACGGCAGATAGGGCGACGAAGAAGCTGTCTTTGAGGGGTAAGCCTAATAAGACGAGGAATGTGCCCCCTAAGGCAATCACAATGACAAAGAGGAAGAGGAACGCAAGAGTCTTCATGACAATCCATGAGGGTGTGCCTTTTCCGTTTATGGTGACAGTTGTGACGGAATTAGGGTGCATCATCTTGTAGAATTCATTCTTCAGGAATTTGAACAGAATGATGAAGCGGTCAATCTTAGCTCCACCCGATGTGCTTCCGGCACACGCACCCATAAACATCATTACTACCAGCACAATCACTGCCAAGGGTCCCCAGTCTTTGAAATCGGGTTCGGTGAGACCGGTAGAGGATAGTATGGAGACGGCTTGGAAAAGAGGGTCGATAGTGATGTCGGAAATACTGTGGCACAGTCCCCGAAGAAGGATATTGATGCAAAGAAGAAGATAGCAAACAAGTATTATGCCGAGAAACCAGCGTAAGGCATCATTGTGGAGAGTTGATTTGAAATCGCCCATACACGCCTTAAAGATGAGGGCAAAGTTCACACCTCCCAAAAACATAAATATTGTAAGGATAATCTTCACATATATCCCACCTTCCTCTATGACGGAATTATCGCTATTGGAGAACCCTCCTGTGGACATTGTGGAGAGTCCATAACAGATAGAATCGAATATCGACATGCGTGAGCAGCAAAGCAGGAGGATAAGCAATGTGGTAAGACCTATGTAGACGAGCCAAAGGCTTTGGGCTGTGAAGCTGACACGCGGACGTAGCTTGTCGTGGGTTATGCCCGTGACTTCTGCATTGAAAAGCTGCATGCCACCCTGATAATTGAGCATAGGTAGAACTGCCAGAGTAAAAAGAATGATTCCGAGACCACCTACCCACTGCACTACGCAACGCCATATAAGAATAGACTTCGGAACATCGTTGAGGGTATTAAGGACTGTAGCACCTGTAGTGGTGAAGCCACTCATAGTCTCAAAAAAGGCATCAGTGACAGAGAGATGAGTGCCACAAAAGAGGAAGGGTGTCATTCCGGCAAATGAGAGAATCACCCAGATGAGTCCGGTGAGGAGTATTGCCTCACGTTTACCCATATCACGACTTTTCGGTTTCAGGCTCATCAACCCGGCTCCGCAGATGGCTGTGCCACCCACACAAATAAGAAATTTCCACGCTGAATGTTCATTAAACACGAGACCCACCACGAAAGGAATAAGCATAAAGAATGCCTCGATGGTGAGGAGCCATCCTATCACACGCATCAACATTCGGAAATTGAGGTAGCTTTTGTTTCTAACGGTAGCCATCAGTAGTAGGGAAAGAAGATTCAGTTAAACCATTTTTCAATCTTGCTGAGTGTGCCCGAAAGACTGAACACCACCACATAATCTCCTGCCTGAATATGTGTGTTGCCACCTACCAGAAGATATTTATCGCCACGCACCATCGCAGCCAAAGTCATTCCGAAAGGAAGACGAAGATCTTTCACAGGGGCTTTTGTAATCTTCGCACCGGGCTTTACAAGAATCTCCGCCACCTCTGCGTCGGCAAGGGCAAGACACTTGGCATTGCTCTCATCGGCATCAAGAAGAATCTTGAAAATGTGGCTCGAAGCGAGTAGCTTCTTGTTGATGATGGTGCCGATGTTAAGGCTCTCCGCTTGGCTCACAAACTGAAGGTTTTCCACATCAGCCACAGTCTTGGGCACTCCGAATTCCTTGGCTGTAAGACAAGAGAGGATGTTGGTCTCGGAAGAATCAGTGAGAGCCACAAAGGCATCATACTGATAGATGTTATTTTCGCGGAGCACTTCTATATCGCGTCCGTCGCCCCACACAATCTCACAGTCAGGGAGAGCGGTGGCAAGACGTTCACAATTTTCGCGGTCGTTGTCGATTATCTTCAGATGATATTTATCATGATACTGCGAAGCAAAACGCTGGGTGATGCGTGTGCCACCCATAATCAGGGCTTTCTTAATCACCCTTTTCTTCTTACAGCACAATTCACGCACTTCCTGGATATGCTCCGGAGTGGTGATGAAATATAGAGTATCGTCGCGTTGTATCTCGTCGTTACCGCCGGGGATAATGGTTTCGTTGTTGCGCTTAATTGCTGCCACATGAATGTTGTGGTCTTTTACAGGGAGATCTTTAAGCTTATGGTCGAGTAGGGGGGAGTCGCCGTGAAGCTTGACACCAATGACCAAGAGATTTCCGCCGTGAAGCTCACCCCAGTAGCGAGCCCAATTATGGGCAAGGGCAAGGGCGATCTCATCAGCTGCCAAATCTTCGGGATAAATAAGGAAGTCAACGCCGATTTTTTTAAGGACATTTCCGTTTTCAGGCACAAGGAACTCGGAATTGTCGATACGTGCCACAGTCTTCTTTGCACCGAGATTCTTGGCAATGGCACAGGAGGTGATATTGCGCGTCTCATAAGGAGTCACGGCAATATAGAGATCGGTATTGGTGATACCGACGTTTCGCAGGCTTTCAAAAGATGATGTTGACCCGTTCCAGGTCATAAGGTTATAATTGGCGTCTATAACGTCAAGATGCTCCTGGTCGCTGTCGAGAAGGATGATGTCTTGATCCTCGTTGGAGAGCATCTTCGCGAGATGGGTGCCAACCTCGCCGGCACCTGCAATAACAATCTTCATTACTTACGGATTAGGAGGAAAGATTAATGTAGCTTGGCAAGAAGATTTTCCACTGCCTTTTCAATGCCGTTACTGTCGAATCCGCAGAGCGAACGAAGCTGCGCAACAGAACCGTGGCCAATCCATTTGTCGGGTACTCCCAGACGCACCACAGGGATGTCAACTTTATTATCCACCATCCATTCGGTCACAGCCGAACCGAATCCACCTGATTCAGCGGCATCTTCTACGGTGATGATACCTTTATATTTCGAAGCAATCTCTTTCAGCAGCTTTTCATCGAGAGGTTTTAACCATATCATATCGTAGAGGTCAATCCCGACACCCTTTGATTTCAAGGTCTGCACAGCTTTTCGGGCTTCGGAGAGTATGGGCCCCAGTGTGAGGATTGCCACACGGGCATCAGGTGACGATTCAATCTGCCTTCCTTTCCCGACCTCAATAGGTTTGAGAGGGGTTTGCCAATCGGGAGTGGTGGCTCTGCCACGCGGATAGCGTATGGCGAGGGGGGAGCCGAAGTTAACAGCGGTTGTCATAAGTCCGCGCAACGTAGCCTCATCGGCAGGAGAGGCAATGCTCATTGAAGGGATGCAACGCAGATACACGAGGTCGAGCAGACCGTGATGGGTAACGCCATCCTCACCCACAAGTCCGGCACGGTCGATGCAGAATGTGACCGGCAACCCTTGTATGGCGACATCGTGTATGATGTTATCGTAGGCTCTTTGCAGGAAAGATGAGTAGATTGCCACAAAGGGTTTTTTACCACCGGCGGCGAGACCACCGGCGAATGTGACGGCGTGACCTTCAGAAATACCCACATCAAAGGCTCTGTCGGGCATCTCGTGGAGAAGCAGCGCCATAGATGTACCCGTAGGCATAGCTGCGGTGATACCCATAACGTCGGGATCCTTTTTTGCCAGTTCGACGAGAGTCTCTCCGAACACCTCCTGCCACATGGGGGGATTACCGTCAGACCCTCCACAGAAACGTTCACCTGTCTCAGGGTCGAACTTACCTGGAGCATGCCATACTGTGGGATTCTCCTCAGCCTTCTCGTAGCCTTTACCTTTTATAGTGCACAGATGAAGGAGATGGGGTCCCTCCATATCCTTTATCTCACGTAGGGTTTTCACGAGTTTCACCACGTCGTGCCCATCGAAGGGTCCGAAATAACGTATGTTGAGACCTTCGAATATATTCTGCTTCTTGGAGATAAGCGATTTCAGGGAGTTGCTGAAACGTGTCATAGCCCTCTTACGGTTTTCGGTAAGAAGACCCTTCTTCTTGAAATAGCCTGCCATACGGTTGCGGATGCGGTTGTAGCCGGCAGAGGTGGTGAGCTGGGAGAGGTAATGATGGAGCGCACCGACGTTGCTGTCGATGCTCATATCGTTGTCGTTGAGTACAATCAAAAGATTGTTTGGATGATTCGAGGCGTTGTTAAGCCCTTCGAAAGCCAAACCGCCTGAAATAGAGGCATCTCCGATGATTGCAACTGTCTTCCGGCTCTCGTGCCCGGGAGTGGCGCGGTCGGCGATAGCCATGCCGAGGGCGGCGGAGATTGAATTTCCGGCATGACCGGCAATGAAAGTGTCGTATTCACTTTCGAGAGGGGTAGGGAATCCGCTTATGCCGCCAAGTGTGCGTTGTGAAGCGAACTCATCCCGGCGTCCTGTAAGAATCTTGTGGGCATAAGCCTGATGTCCCACATCCCAGACGAGATGGTCGGTAGGCGTATCGTAGACGTAATGCAGCGCTACGATAAGGTCTACAGCTCCCATGCTTGAGGCGAAATGACCCGGATTGTGTGATAGATTGGCAATTATGAATTGCCGGATCTCCTTGCACACCTCGGGAAGCTGCTCAAGAGGGAGCTTGCGCAGGTCGGCTGGTGAATTTATCTTGTTGAGAAGAGGATATGACTCGTTGGCGATTTTGGGTTCCATTAAATACTCTTTTAACACAAGTTACTTACGAGTGTTGAAGCTGCCTCCATATTTTTTCCAGAGCGGCACGAATATGATAATGGCGGAGGCGACGATCAGAAAAAGGTTCTTCAAGGTCAAGCCCCCCGCAAGAGCGAGCAGCGACCAGCATAGCCAAAGCCAGATGAGCACCAGCAGCAGGAAACCGGCAATTTTAACAACATTCATAAAATAACGCCATCCGAAAAGGTTAGATGTAGGTGGGGATGGTAAACGCGAAGTTAAGTAAATTTTCCCAATCCTCAAAACCAAAATTCCATAAAATTATGATCGGGGAGAACGGTGGTAGGGGTGATAGGAAGATATAGTATTTAGTATTAGGGATATAGCTTTATATTTTGTGGGTAGTACACTTCAGCTGTGAGGAGGGATTTTAAAAAAATAATAAGTAAAATTTAAACTTTTATAACATTGGATAAAGAAAAAATGAAATTTATGTGTTATATAGATAAAAATATGCAACGAATGGCTTGCATAAAGGCAGGTTAAGCGGCGCATATTCAAACTATAGGAAAACACTATAGGAAAAACACTGAATTTTTTGTAGGTTTCACATTATAATTATGAAAAACATGAAAAGGTTAGTTTACATTTTAGGTGCATTGGTAGCAGCTTCATTGTGGGGCGGTTGGGCAACAACAGAAAACAACAGTACAGCAGTTGTAGCCGGATTAAACAATATCGGAAGCGATTCAGTATTTTCGACTGTCACGAGTTTAGCTACTCCGATAGATACAACTCCGATAGAATTAAGCTTTAACACCGCAGACGAAGCATTAAAATATATGGAAGAATCGGAACATTGGAGGGAATACCAATCAGGAATATTACCGCAAATGGCTTCTACAAATCTTGATTATGTCACCCGTCTCCTTAATAATACTCATGATGGATTTATAGTAGTGGATAAAGGCAGGATGAAATTGATCAGATTTGATAAATATGGCGAACCTGTTGCAACTTACGGAATGGCTTGTGGAAAGAACTACGGCACGAAGCATAAACGCAGCGATTGCCGCACACCGGAAGGATTCTTTGCAGTTAAGAGGGTTCAGAACAGCACGGATTGGAAGTATGTTGATGATGACGGCAATGTAAGCCAGAAGACAGGTGAGTTCGGTCCGCGTTTCATTCGCCTTGACATCCCGGGCATCACATCAATCGGTATTCACGGCACATGCGCACCCTGGAGCATCGGCGGTCGTCGTAGCCACGGATGTATCAGATTGAAGAATGAGAACATTATGGAGCTTGTTGACCTGGTTGAGGTAGGTATGCCGGTGATTGTATCTCCGGGCACAAAAGACCAGAAGATAAATAAGGAGGAAGGTTATGATATTCCGCGTATCAGCACAGTGGTTGACACCGAGCAGCTGCACGCCGGTCTCTAAAATAAATCCTTAAAATTCCGTAAAAAGTTTGGATGTTATTGTTGATTATTTAAAAAATATATATAAATTTGCGAAGCAGAGTTCAACATGGAGGCATGAGCTGTCTGTGTGAACTCTGCTTTATTCAATTAATAACCAAAAGCAATAACAATGAACAAACTTTTACTAAGTGCGCTCACCGTAGCTATGCTTTCAGGCACAGCTATGGCTTATGAGACGGCGACCCCGGGGCTAAAGAAGTCTCTTAGGGATCACGTCCCCTTTACCACCTTGGTGACAAGTGAGAAGAAAACAATTCCGGCTTTGGAGGGTAGTGCCGATCTTAAGGCAGAGAAAAAGAGAGCCATGAAATTGGAGAAGTCTTCTAAGATAAACCTCTTTGATAACGAAGTTGCCACTCGTGCCGAAGAGGAGCCGTATATGGACTTCTCTTATGCGCAGTATGATGTGCAGGGATGGTATTCCTATGAGGATATATTTGGTTCGCGTCCGGATGTTCCTATCAAGGATCTTAAAGGCGTATATTTGTGCATTTACTTCAACGAGTACTATACAAAGATGTATAATAACTGCCGTATCAAAGATTTGAGCTTTGTTACAGGTGGTAACTTCAATTCAAACGCTAATGAACTGACGGAGGCAACGGTGGTCATAGCTGACAAGATCTATCCTGATGAGGAGGGCAACATTGATCTTTCCCTTGTAGCAGATCCGGATCATATTGTGTATGAGGAGACATATGATGATATAACTACAGAGGCATTGACTCTTCAGACCTTGCCGCTTAAGGAGGAGTATGTCATTAAAGAGGGAGAACCATTTGTAATAGGTTATAAAGTTTCTCCGCAGTCGATGAAAGATGCGTTTATGGTGACAGACGGGATGCCGGTTAATTATGCAATCGGTTCTCTTGTCGGTTTCGATATAAAGCGTCAGGGTATCAGCTGGTATAGTTTCGGTAATCAGGTAGGTAATCTCTGTATATATCTGAAGGTTGTGGGTGATGATCTTCCCAAAGACGGTCTTACTCTCTACGATTTCGAGATGCCTTTGCAGGTTAGTCCAGGCGAGGAGTTTGACGCGACTGTGCATCTTGAGAATGCCAACTCAAATGATGTCAAATCTTTCGAATATACCCTTAAAGTAGGCAATCAGGAAAAACAGACTTTGACTTATGAATTGCCGGAGCCGTTGCCTTACGGAAGCGTGTTGCCCTTCAATTTATCCGGTTTGAAGACAGAGGAGGTTGGTCTTGATATTCCTTTTGAGTTTATTGTGACAAAGGTAAACGGTGCTGACAACTACTACGTTACCGGTCTGCAAGCACTGTTCAAGAGCTTTGAGGAGTCTAAGGGCTTTGAGCGCCATGCCTTGATAGAGGAGGGAACGAGCATATTCTGCGGATGGTGCCCTATCGGTATCAGTATGATGGAATACGCTACCGAGCATTATCCTGACTACTATAACCGTGCAGTATTACACTATAATATGAGCAACACCCAGGTAGATCCTATGTATGTGGCTGCTAATAATGATATGGGCGAATTATTCCAATACCTACCCTCTGTATACATTACCCGCTGGCTGGATTTCGATCCACAGTTATTTGCTGAAGGGCTGGATGAATTTAAAGAGGTCTATGGTAAGGGAAATGCTGCAGCCGGTATAGTTGACTTGAAGGTTCTTCCTGCCGAGGACAAGGCAACCACAATTACTGCCGATGTGAAGTTTGCTTTGGATATTGAAAATGCCGATCGTTATCGTCTTGGCTTCTATATTACTGAAGATGGTCTCGGTCCCTACAAACAGCTTAATTATTATTCCGGTGCACCGGAAGACTACGACGGCTGGCAAGCAGAGCCTGAAGAGGTGAAGATAGACGATTTCAACGATGTGGTGCGCGAAGTTATCAATGCTGCAGAGGGTTGCGAGAACAGTCTTCCGGCTTCTATAAAGGCAGGCGAGACCTATACTTACTCTGTAAAGGCTGATCTTTCAAAAGTGAAAGGCGATACCTACAATGTGATTGCATTTATCCTTGATAAGGATATGCAGGAGATTCTTAACTCCACAGTTCTCACCACCGACATGGCAGCAGCTGTAGAGGGCGTTGAGGCAGTGAACGCAGCCAAGGTATACGGTGTCAACAACGGCATCGTCATCAAGGGCGAGTATAGCAAAGCTGAGGTTATCTCTATCGATGGCAAGAAGATGGCAGAAGTCTCCGGTAAGGAGTATGTGAAACTTATCCCGGGCATCTACATCGTCAAGGTTGATGGCAAGACAACCAAGGTGGTTGTGAAATAAGAGAGCTATAAGAACCGGAAAATATATATTCGATTTCTTAGCTGCAAAAGCAAATGCCGAGATTCATCAACGCGAATCTCGGCATTTGCTTTTGCAGCTTTTTATGAATTAATCATAATTTTATCTTGATGAGAATTTGGGTATAGATTTGGTTTTTCGGAGGCTTTTTACACTTTTTTAAGCTGAAAAAGTAGGGTGGGGGAGGGGTTAAGTGTTAGAAAACCAATAAAAATTAAAAAAAATGACCTTGAAACGGCTTCAGGCATAGGAATGAATTATTTTATTGGTTAACTTTGTAGTCACAAACAAGAATTAATGAAAAAATACGAAACTTTCAACCCTGCGATACCTGAGCTGGAGGAATCTTCAGAACAAGAACAGGAACAGGAGCAGCCACAGGAGGAGGCGAAACAGCCAAAACCTGAGATAAATGAGCTGCCCCCGTTTAAGGAGGATCCTCCTGCGCCGGTCAACAACAATAAGATAAGGACAGAGAAACGAGTAAAGCCCAAGAAACCAATAAATAAGCCAAAGCCGAAGCCAAAGCCTGAACCGAAAAAGGTGGTAAGGGAACCTAAAGAACCGGGTCCGCCACTGACAGAGGTAATCAAGGCTTGGGCGCAGAGCCAAACTACAAGATGGCTTCTTGGTCTTTTCCTCGGTTTTCTCGGTCTGTATCTCGGCGTGTCGTTTCTGACCTATTTAACCACTTGTGTAAAAGACCAGTCAGAGGTGCATAATGTGGCGATCGGGGCTGCCTGCGACATATCGAATGCCGGAGGCGAGGGGGGAGCACGTCTCTAGGAATTTCTTATAAATGAATGTTTTGGACTTGGGTCGGCGGTAATTGTTTTCTGGCTGTTTGCCATGGCTTTAAAGCAACTTACCGGAAAACCCCGATTTAAGTCGGTAGACTTCACCATCAAATCGCTTGTGGCTCTTGTAACAATCTCTCTTATAATAGGGCTTCTTACTGTCGGGTTTGACACGTCGGTGAATTGGGGAGGCTATCACGGGAGATATGTGAATGAATTCATAATACGCTTTGTAGGATGGACGGGTGCAGGAATACTGTGTCTGTTTCTTATCTGCTGCTTCGTCGTTATATGTCTCAGGGATTTGATTAACTGGATTTTAAGGATTAGAGCCAAGAGAGCTGAACGTCGACGTAAGATTGAAGAGGAACAGGAAGCTATCAGACAGCGTGAACGTGAGCTTGAGGAGATGCGCCGTGTGGAGGAGGCAGATGCCGCCAAAGCCGGTGATGAGGCTATGCCTGAACTGGAGGAGGAACTCGATGATATGGGGCATGTCTCGTTTGATGCCGACGACAGCGGATTATATACCTCTTTACCCGACTTTGATGAGCTTGAGGCATATACACGTGAAGATAGTGCTAAATCTTCTGTAGCACCTTCGGTGGCTGCCACTGTTGCGACTCAGCCGCAGCCGCAGCCTCAACCGGTGGCACCGGCTTCTGCATCAATGCCATCTCAGCCTGTTATGCCTGATGAAGAGCCTTCACCGATAGTGAATACGCCTGAAGAAGTTGCAACTTCTAATATTGTTCCGACAGAGGTTATGGCTGCTGAGGTTAAACCTACACCTGTTGAGGTTAGCCCGGCTGCTATGGATGGCAAAGCTGTAAATTCTGTTTCAGTTGTGCCAACTCCTTTGCCTTCTGCAACTTCAGCCCCCTCTACTACTTCAATGCCTTCGAAGAGCACTATGTCTTCAATGCCTTCAAAGGCAGAAGTGGCTCTGGTCAATGAAGAGGCAGAGCCGGATATGGATATGGTAGTCAATGTCAACGAGATTGCCCAAGCTGACATTACAAGAGATGCAGCTGAACCTGTGCTTCCCGGAATGCATCCGTATAAGTTCCCTCCAGCTGAATTGCTCAGGGAGGGTGTGGAGCGTATAAGTGTGGATGCCAATGAGCAGATGGAGAATAAGGAGCGTATTAAGAAGACCTTGCGAGACTTCGGCATCTCCATCACCAGCATCGAGGCTACTGTCGGACCGACAGTTACGCTGTATGAGATTGTGCCTGACAGGGGTGTGAAGATCAACCGCATCCGTAACCTTGTGGATGACATTGCCCTGAGCCTTGCGGCAACCGGTGTGCGTATCATCGCACCTATTCCCGGCAAGGGAACTGTAGGTATCGAGGTTGCCAACAAGGATGCGCAGACAGTATCTATGCGCACTGTGATAAAGTCGCACAAGTATCAGGATACCAAGTTCAAGCTTCCGATAGCCTTAGGCTCGACAATCTCTAACGAGGTATATATAGCTGATTTGGCTAAGATGCCTCACTTGCTTGTGGCAGGCGCTACGGGTCAAGGTAAATCGGTGGGTCTTAATGCTATTATCGCGTCGCTTTTGTATAGGAAGACACCTGACGAATTGAAGTTTGTGATGATTGACCCGAAGATGGTGGAGTTCAGTCTTTATGCCAAGATTGAGGCGCATTATCTTGCTAAGATACCTGACGCAGAGGATGCCATCATCACGGATATGGACAAGGTCGTGGCTACCCTAAGCTCACTTTGTGTGGAGATGGACAACCGCTACCAACTTCTGAAGGCTGCTCACACTCGTAATATCGAGGAGTATAACGAGAAGATAAAGGAGAGGAGACTGAATCCTTTGGAGGGTCACCGCTTCCTGCCATATATAGTAGTTGTGGTGGATGAGTTTAGTGATCTGATTATGACAGCCGGCAAGGAGGTGGAGATACCGATTGCACGTCTTGCGCAGAAAGCCCGTGCGGTAGGTATGCACGTGATTATCGCCACTCAGCGACCCTCAACCAATGTAATCACGGGTATCATCAAGGCTAACTTCCCTGCTCGAATAGCGTTTAAGGTAAGTTCAGGTGTGGATAGTAAGACCATTCTCGACACTCCGGGTGCACAACAGCTTATCGGACGCGGCGATATGCTTATCAGTAATAATGCGCCAATGGTTCGTGTACAGTGTGCATTCATCGACACACCGGAGGTGGAGGCTATATGCGACTATATCGAGCGTCAGCCATACGGGCAGGGCGCATATGAGCTTCCGGAGCCTGTAGTGGCAGGGTCTGAGGGTAATGACAGTGAGCTTGGCAATAACTTCGGCGATAAGGATCCGCTGTTTGAGGAGGTGGCTCGTCTGATTGTGACCAGCAATACGGCTTCTACGTCATCGCTTCAGCGTAGATATTCTATCGGGTATAACCGTGCCGGCAAGATTATGGATCAGCTTGAGGCTGCGGGCATAGTCGGCCCGGCACACGGTGGAAAGCCGAGGTCGGTGCTTGTGGATGCGGTTACTTTGGAGTCTATACTTAAACCATAAGGGATTTTTGCGCTCCAAAGATAGAGCACCCGAAGACAAACTTGCATCAGCTGACAAACCGCCTTCGGACAAGGGGGTTATAAGATTGATTTGAATAGTTCAGTCAGGGATAAGATTGATTCGGGCAGGTGTATTAATTTGGGGGCTGGACAGGGAAAGTGATATTTTTGAATTATGAGAGAGAAAAGAAAAGAGATAATAGGGGTGGGGCAGTACTCCCCCACCAGATTTTTGGGAGCTATTTTTGCGTTGCTTTTGATTTTTGCTCCAATGGCGGCTTTCGCACAGGGGGCACAACAAGCTGCTGTCGGGCAGGGGGCGCAGAAAGGTGGTGCATTGACTCCGGAGCAGGTGGCGCAGAAGGCGGCTGCTGTGATTACGGATGCAAAGGGTATCACGGCTACATTTACGATTTCGGCTAACGGGAGATCGTCAAAGGGCACTATAAAGAGCAGCGGTAATAAGTTTTCGGTTTTGCTTCCGGAAGTGAGCAGCTGGTACAATGGCAAGGATCTGTATGTGTATAATCAGCGCACGTCGGAGACTACTGTGACCGTTCCGACGGCGCAGGAGCTTTTGGAATCGAATCCGCTTTTGTATGTTAAGGGTGGTGCCGGTGGATATAGCTATTCTTTCTCTCCTGTTAAGAGGACGGGGAAGTATGTGGTTGATCTTGTCCCAAGAAGTAAGAAGAGCGGGATCAAGAAGTTGACTTTCACTATTAATGCTGCGAATTTCCAGACGGAGAGGATAGCAGTGAGTGTAGGTGGGGGATTGACTACCATAGATGTCACTTCTTTTAAGACGAGTGGAGCGCTTGCAGCTTCAGAATTTGAATATCCTCGTAGCCAATATCCGAAAGCAGAGGTGGTAGACCTTCGGTAAGCTCGGAGTGGCAGCTACTTCCGGACATGTGCTTCCGAGGTGTGGCTATGGAACAATGGAATGAGGCGAGGGATGGTTTTGGATGATTTAATGGTTTTGTAAGGAAAAAAGTCTTTAAAATTTGTTATAATGATATAGGGTAGTTGTCTTAGGATGACTATCTTTCATATAACCCCAAAAATAACAGACATAAAATGGCAGAAACTAAGACAAAAGTTCTGATTATCGGATCAGGTCCTGCCGGATATACTGCCGGCATATATGCTTCAAGAGCCAATCTTCAACCTATTATATATGAGGGTAATCAGCCCGGTGGTCAGCTTACGCAGACTACAGAAATAGAGAATTTCCCCGGTTATCCGGAAGGCATACAGGGTCCGCAGATGATGGAGGAGATCCGTCAGCAGGCTATCCGCTTCGGTGCGGAGATTGTTTCGCGCACAATAGCTAAGGTGGATTTCTCTTCGCGTCCGTTCCGTGCGGAGGATGAGAAGGGTGATGTAATCGTAGCTGATACGGTTATCATCAGCACCGGTGCCACCGCTAAATATCTTGGTCTTCCCGATGAGGAGAAATATCGTGGTCTCGGAGTGAGTGCGTGCGCTACTTGCGACGGTTTCTTCTATCGTAAGAAGAATGTAGCAGTGGTAGGCGGTGGCGACACTGCTTGTGAGGAGGCTCTTTATCTCTCGACCTTGGCTAAGAAAGTGTATCTGATTGTAAGACGTGGTGTGCTCCGCGCTTCAAGTGTTATGCAGCGCAGGGTAAAAGAGCGTGAGAATATAGAGATACTGTATCACTGCAACACTCTCGGTCTTTTCGGTGAGGATGGTGTAGAAGGGGCACATATCGTACGCAACGTGGGCACCCCTGAGGAGGAGAAGTTTGACATTGCAATCGACGGCTTCTTCCTTGCAATCGGGCATACTCCTAACACTGAGATATTCCGTGGTCAGGTAGAACTTGACGGCGAAGGCTATATTAAGGTGGATGCCCCGTCAACGCGCACAAATGTCGAGGGTGTGTTTGCTGCCGGCGATTGTGCCGACCCTATATATCAACAGGCTATCACAGCTGCCGGCACCGGTTGCCGTGCTGCACTTGATGTAGAACGTTTCCTTATGGAGCAATCGTAAGTGGCTATAATTTTTGCGACAGCCCAGTTGGAAAAGACTCCTATTTATAGGTAGAAAGAGAAATTAATTAACTGAAAGATGAAGATCACCGATAAGAACAGAGTGCTCGACAGCCGTTATCTCCGAATGGCGCGGATATGGAGTGAGAACTCCTATTGCCGCCGACGGAAAGTGGGAGCCCTGATAGTGAAAGATAAGATGATAATCTCCGACGGCTATAACGGCACCCCTTCCGGCTTCCCCAATGTATGTGAGGACGATTCGGATGTGACATTCCCTTACGTGCTTCATGCGGAGGCAAACGCTATCACAAAGGTAGCCCGCAGCAACAATTCGAGCGACGGCAGCACCCTCTATGTGACGGCGAGTCCCTGTATGGAATGTGCGAAGCTGATAATCCAGTCGGGCATAAGACGGGTGGTCTTCTCTGATTTATATAGAATAACCGACGGCCTCGACCTCCTGCACAGTGCAGGGGTCGAAGTTGTGCATATACCCTTGGACGATGAAGCTTAAAAGAAATCCCGGACTTGTGGCACTTCCGCTTTTAGTGACATTAGGTGTAGTGGGAGGTGTTTTCATCGGACGCTATATCACACGGCGCACTCTCTCCACCCAGGAGGAAAAGTTGCGTACCGTGCTTCGTCTCATTGATTCCGAATATGTAGACCGTATAGATGTTGACTCTCTGATTGAGGCATCCCTGCCTGATCTTCTCGGTTCGCTTGATCCCCATTCAGCCTATATTCCCGCAAGTGATTTGGAGGCTGTGAATGATGACCTGCAGGGGTCATTCAGTGGCGTTGGCGTATCGTTCCAGATTCTGAACGACACTGTGAACGTGATAGAAGTTATACCGGGAGGTCCGGCTGAGAAGGTAGGTATCTTGCCGGGTGACCGTATCATACAGGCTGACACAGTGACTTTGGCAGGTAAGAGCGTAACCAATGAAGATGTGTTCAAGACCCTGAGAGGTCAGAAGGGCACTACGGTTGAGCTTGTTATCAAGCGTTCCAACTCAAGCAAACCGCTCAACTTCGACGTTGTGAGAGGTGATATACCTGTAAACTCAGTGGATTGCTCTTATATGGTCAATGACAGCATAGGCTATCTTAGAGTAACTAAGTTTGCACGTAATACCTACAATGAGTTCTTCACTGCCCTGAGCAATCTGAAAGCAGATGGAGCGAAGAAGTTTGTGGTTGACCTCAGAGGCAATTCCGGCGGCTTTATGGATCAGGCTATATATATGGCGAATGAATTCCTGCCGGCAGGGCGAATGATTGTCTATACGAAAGGACGACGTCCGGAGAATGAGACAATGGCTATAAGCGACGGTCACGGGCGTTTCAAAGACAGTGAGATCACGGTGCTTACGAATGAATATTCAGCCTCTGCTTCAGAGATATTTGCCGGGGCAATCCAGGATAACGACAGGGGACTTGTGATTGGTCGCCGCTCGTTTGGTAAAGGACTTGTACAGAATCAGACCGAGTTGCCTGACAGCAGTGCGATACGACTGACCGTGGCACGTTACTACACGCCCTCGGGACGTAGCATACAGAAGGAATACACCCGTGGCAAGGATGGTAAGTATGAGCTTGACATCGTTGACAGGTTTACGCATGGTGAGTTCTATAACGCTGACAGCATAAAGTTTGACGAAAGCAAGATTTTCTCCACATCCAACGGCAGAACGGTCTACGGAGGTGGCGGCATTATGCCTGATATCTTTGTGCCGGAAGACACCACAGGCTACACGTCGTATTATGTGAATGTAGCCAACAACGGTCTTATACAGAAATTCGCTTATTCCGTTGCTGACAAGTATAGAGGTATGCTCAACGGAGTGAAGAGTATTGACAGACTGCTGAAAGTGCTTCCGCGTGACAATACCCTTCTTGAGAACTTCGTGAACTTCGCAGTGAAGAACGGCGTTCCGGCACGTTGGTACTATATCAACCAGAGCCGCCAGCTTCTTCTTGGGCAGATAAAGGCTATGATAGCGCGTGATGTGCTCGGCTATCCTGCTTTTATAGAGATGCTCAACGAGTCAGATCCGGCAGTGAAGGAGGCTATAAAGGCTTTGGAAAACGGCAAATCTCCTATCGACATCAAGCTTGAAAGCAAGAAAGACAGCCTGACAAGCTATATAGACAGGGATGATCTCCCATTGTTATGGCATGTAAATGACGGTAGGGAATTATTGCTTACAGCTGCTTTTCAAAGCAAAGAAGTAAAAGAGAACCCAAAAAATGAAAAACACTAAGTTATGGAAAAACATGAAATCAGAAGAAAAGTAAAGGCTATGCGCCAGATGCTTTCCGAAATGGAGAAGCGCAGTGCCGCTGAGGAGGTGTTTGAACGGCTTGAGCAGACCGCGGCTTTCCTTATGGCCGACCACATATTGATGTATCACTCGCTCCCTGACGAGGTGTTCACCCACGCTTTCTTAGGAAAGTGGGGAAAGAGGAAGCATTTCTACCTTCCCCGCGTGAACGGAGTGAACTTGGAGATTCTGCCCTATGACGAATCGCATCTCGAATTAGGCAGCTTCCATATCGAGGAGCCGACAGGCAACTGCACAGTTGACCCGTCGGAGATAGAGATGGTGGTTGTGCCGGCTGTTGCTTACGACCGTAAGGGCAACCGACTCGGACGGGGCAAGGGTTTCTACGACCGTCTGCTAAAGCATACCAAGGCGACGAAGGTAGGAATCGGTTATGAGTTTCAGCTTGTGGATGAAGTGCCTACGGAGCCGCATGATGTGGCTGTAGACATCATTATCACGCAGAACTCAACCATCATAGTAAAGAAATGACAGCCCAATAAGCAATGGCATTATATAATAGGGAAAGTAAACTTTCCGAAGCCATATTAAACCATCCGCAGCTCATCCCGGTAGTCAACCGTCTCGGGGTGAGGCTCGGAGTGGGAGAACATTCCATCGGCTCGATATGCTCACGTGAGCATATCGATGCCGATTTCTTTCTATCCGTAATCAATACCTTCCTCGACCCGGATTATTTCCCGGTGAATGCACGAGACACCTTCACGCGGGAGAAAACCATTGAATATCTACGGAAGACATCTTCTTATTATGTGAAGGTGCAGATTCCGAATATAAGGCGACATTTCGGTTCGCTCATAGCCCGCAGTGGTGAGGATAATAATCTTGGGCAGCTTCACAGATTTTTCGAGGAGACAGCGTTGCAGATAGAGAGCATTGTGGCGAGGGATGAGGAAAGTGTCTTTCCGGCTCTGCTGAGTGGTGATCTCGACAACGTGACGGAGGTTTCAGCCGAGAGCCATTCTGAGGTAGAGGAGAAGCTGCATGATCTGCTGTATCTTTTTGTAGCTCATCTTAGGGGTGATTATGACCGTAATTTGGCTACAGCAGTAGTGACGGCAATTTTCTCTCTTGAGAAGGATTACAGGCAGAACAACCGTATACGACGGCGTATACTTCTTCCTCAGGTGAGAAGAAACAATGATTCGATAGGGGATTATGGGGACTGATAAAGGTATCGCAGTTATCGGTCTGCCGACATTGACTGCCATAGGGGTGAAAAGTATGGTTGTGAGTGAGCACGACATCCGTGTGGTATGCTATGCCACATACGATGATTTCCGTAGCTTTGAGGAGGGTGCCGACGGTTTTGTTGTCACGCCGGAAGTTTTTGTGGGTAATCTTGATTACTTTATGCCTCGAAGACAGAAGACACTTCTTTACGGTAATTTTCAGGGGATGGCGGGTCAGGAAGGAGAGAGGGTGATATTTCCGGCTGATGATGAGGCTGTGATAGGGGAGAAGCTGACTTCGCTGATTGAGGGCATTGCGAAGGATGGGGTGGAGCCGGGTGAGCTTTCAGCAAGGGAGAAGGAGGTTTTGAGGCTGCTTGTGGCTGGGAAGATTAATAAGGAGATTGCCGATAAGCTGTGCATTTCTATTAATACTGTGATTACTCACCGTAAGAACATTACGGCTAAGACGGGGATTAAGTCTGTGTCAGGGCTTTCTATTTATGCGCTTATGAACGGGATTTCGTAGGCAAGGAAATGAAGCTGCTTGCGGATTGAGAGAAGCGGCAGCTGCTTGTGCTTTCCTTAAAAATATTGAAAATGAATAAATAAGTTTGATTGAATGAAATAAAACCACTACCTTTGTAGAGAATCTTTAATCCGGATTTATTTTATGATAGGATTGCATGGGGATGGATGATTGGATTTTGCGGGATTAGGCTTATTAATGAGCCTCATAGGATGGATGATTGGATTTTGCGAGGATTTTTAATGGCTGAACGAATAGCTGAATGATTAACTGAATAACCGAATAATTAACACCATAAATTTTTCAAATCTTATGATAAGGAAAGTAATGAGCTTGGCATTTGCGTTGATGGCTATGCTGAGCGTCAGTGCGCAGATGCCGCAGCTGACACCACTTCCTCTGAATCCGAAGGTGACACACGGTGTGCTTCCCAATGGATTGAGTTATTACATCATGCATAACGAGATGCCGAAAGAGCGTGCGAATTTCTATATCGCTCAGAAGGTAGGCTCAACTCTTGAGACTCAGGAACAGCTTGGTCTTGCCCACTTCCTTGAGCATATGGCTTTCAACGGCACAAGCCATTACCCCGGCAAGAATATGCTGAATTACCTCCAAGGAAAGGGTATACGCTTCGGTGAAGATATTAATGCGTATACATATTTCGATGAGACTGTCTACAACATTAATAATGTGCCCACTACTGACAAGCCATTGATGGACAGCGTGCTGCTTGTGCTTCACGACTGGAGCGGCGAAATCCTTCTTGAGGAGGCAGAGATTGATGCAGAGCGCGGCGTGATCCAGGAGGAATGGCGTTCACGTAATGATGCTAACAATAGAATGTATGAAGCAATATTACCACAAATTTATCAAGAGTACCAGTATCAGCAGACCCCTATCGGTAAGATGGAGGTAGTGATGAACTTCAAGCCTGAGGTGCTGCGTGCTTATTATAAGAAATGGTATCGTCCTGATCAGCAGGGTATTGTTATTGTCGGTGATATTGATGTCGATGATATGGAGAAGAAGGTAATCGACCTGTTCTCTCAGATTCCGATGCCGGAGAATGCTGCGCCGCGTGAATACCCCACTGTGAGCGACAACGAGAAGCCGATATATGTGGCTTTTTCCGATCCGGAGCTCCGTATGCCACGCACTACCATCTCTTTCAAGAGCGATAAGGTACCTTTCGAGATGCGTAATACTCAGGAGATATTTGTAGGTGAAAATCTACTTAAGAGTATCATCCAGCAGCTTATCAACAACCGTATCTCCGAAGCTGCTCATGAGCCGAACTGTACATTCTCACAGGCAGGTGTATATTTCGGCGATTTCTATGTGTCGAAAACTAAGGATTCATTCAATATCGTAGTCATTCCGAAGACAGGTACCCAGGCTGCCGTAGCTGAGATTATGGGTATTGTTACAAGAGCCTGCAAGACCGGTTTTACAGAGAGCGAATATGACCGTGTAAAGGAGGAGATGCTTTCTCAGCTCGAGATGGCTTATAATGAACGCGATAAGACAGACAATGATGCTTTGGCATCAGGAATTATCCGTCATTTTGTTGACAATGAACCTAATCCCGGCATTGAAACGGAATTTGAGATGGTAAAGGCTATACTGCCTAATATTCCTGTGATGGCTATCAATCAGGTATGCAGCCAGCTTCTCTCTGACAATAATATGGTGATTGTCACTGCCGAGCCTCAGCGTGAAGGATTCGAAATCGTAGCTGAGGAAGTTATGGTGAAGACCGTGACAGACGCTATGCATGCACAATATGAGGCTTACGTTGATGAGGTGATCACAGAACCGCTTATCGCCAATCTTCCTAAGCCGGGCACAATAAAGAGTGTGACAGAGGATAAGAGTATCGGTGCGCAGATCTTCACACTTTCCAACGGTGTGAAAGTTGTATTGAAAACTACAGATTTCGCAGCTGATGAGGTATTGCTTACAGCTTTCCGCGAGGGTGGACGTAGATCTTATAATCAGGCAGATGCCGCCAACGTAGCTCTTATGGGTCTTGCTTTCTCGTCTTCCAAGATGGGACCGTTTGACAGGAAGACACTTGACAAATATCTTGCCGGAAAACAGGCAAATGTAGGGTTCACTATCAACAGCTACACAGATGTACTTAGTGGTTTCTCTACAGTGAAAGATCTCCCCACTATGATGGAACTTGTGTATACAGCCTTCACTAATCTTGGGATGGATCAGGCTACTTATGACGTAAATGAGGGTCGCAACCGTGTGATACTCCAGAACGCTGCAAGTAATCCTGAAAAGATCTTCTCAGATGTCCTTGCAGCGACTCAATATCCTGACAATGCCTTAATGCAGGGTATCACAGTGGCTACCTTGGACAATGCCAATTATGCCAAGATGCTTGAGATGGTTAAGGCAGCTTTGTCGAATGCCGCTGACTATACCTTTGTATTTACAGGCAATGTAGATGAAGCCGCTATACGTCCGCTATTGGAACAATACATTGCTACTCTTCCGGCTGCCGGTCCGAGAAAGGTAAACACAGTTTCACCCATATCAACTGCAAAAGGAGATGTCGTAAAGCATTTCAATCAGGTTATGCAGACACCTTCTACCATAGTTGAGGATATCTACACTGACAATAATGTACCGTTTAATCAGAAGAATGACATTATGGTAGAGATGGTAGGTGACATTCTTGACAATATCTACACCGAAACCCTGCGTGAAGAGGAGGGTGGCACATATGGTGCAGCTGTAGGTGCTTACATTAATCCCAATGACGGCTACTGGAGTCTTATTTACAAGTTCCAAACCAATAAGGACCAACAGCAATCGCTTATTGACCGTGCTCAGGCAGAGTTGATGAAGCTTCTGAATGAGGGCACCAACGAGGAGCAGTTTAATAAGGTTAAGCAGGCTATGATTAAGCAGATTGAGATTAACGTCCGCACCAACCAATATTGGAACAGCAACCTTATGACTTATCTCCGTGGCTTCGACGTAATCACCGATTATCAGAAGACCATCGAGAGCATTACTCTTGCTGACCTTAACAAATTCATGAAGGGCCTCTACAACGGTAAGAACCGTATTCAGGTCATCATGGAGGGCGTAGCAGAATAACAATATAAAGTATTCGTTATATAAGGGAGTGGCAGCGATGTCGCTCCCTTTAAAAATTAAATAAATCATATGAACAGATTCCTTTTAGGGACAATAACAGCATTATCGCTTATGACAGTGGCTAATGAAGCACAGGGTGGCAGCAATAACCCTCTTTTAGTACCTTCGGATGCACCGTTCCAGACTGTGCCTTTCAATAAGATTCAGTTGCCTGACTATGAGGAGGCAATTATGGAAGCCATCAAGATTCATGACGGTGAGATTGAGGCAATCGTAAGCACTTCGGAAGAGCCGACCTTCGAGAATACTATTGCTGCTCTCGACCGTAGCGGCTCGCTACTGAACGAGTCGGTGCTTGCACTGAGCAATCTTGTGGAGGCTGTGGGAGACACAACGATGATGCAGATGATGACGAGAGTGACACCGGTGCTCTCTGACCATTCTACCGGTCTGCTTCTCAACGACAAGCTTTGGCAAAGAATAAAGAAGGTATATGAGAATAAGGGTCAGCGTACAGACCTCTCTCCGGAGGCTATGCGCCTTATTGATGAGACCTACCGCAGCTTCGCCGAGAGCGGTGCCAACTTAGAGGGTGAGGCACGTGAGAAATACCGTAAACTTAGCGCGGAGCTTTCTGACCTGAATGTGAAATTCTCCCAGAACGTCACCAACGGTATGGCAGACCCGGAGCGCAGAATGTGGGTGAAGGAGGCTGATACAGCCGGGCTTCCCGAAAGCATCAAGGCAGCTGCCCGTGAGGCAGCGAAGGAGGCTCTGGAAGCTGAGGGTAAACCTGATGATGCTTCGCTCTATCTCTTCACGGTATATGCACCTTCATACACTCCCTTTATGAAATATGCCGACAACCGTGAGCTGCGTGAGAAGCTGTATAAGATTAACGGTTCGAGAAATGTAGGCGGTCAGTACGACAATACCCAGATATTGAAAGATATAGCCAACATTCGCCTTGAGATTGCAAATCTTATGGGCAAGAAGACCTTTGCGGAATATCAGCTTCAAGGCACAATGGCTGCCACTCCGGAGAGAGTGATGGAACTGCTTGAAGATCTCCGCCAAAACTATACTGTACCTATGCAGGCAGAGTTGAAGGAGATTGAGGAGTATGCACAGCGCACCGAAGGCCCGGACTTCAAGCTTATGCCTTGGGACTATAGCTATTGGTCGGATAAACTCAAGAACGATAAGTATGCCTTCAACGATGAGGATATGAAGCCTTATTTCGAACTTGAGAACACAATCAACGGTGTGCTCGGTCTGACAGACAATGATGCTTTGGCATCAGGAATTATCCGTCATTTTGTTGACAATGAACCTAATCCCGGCATTGAAACGGAATTTGAGATGGTAAAGGCTATACTGCCTAATATTCCTGTGATGGCTATCAATCAGGTATGCAGCCAGCTTCTCTCTGACAATAATATGGTGATTGTCACTGCCGAGCCTCAGCGTGAAGGATTCGAAATCGTAGCTGAGGAAGTTATGGTGAAGACCGTGACAGACGCTATGCATGCACAATATGAGGCTTACGTTGATGAGGTGATCACAGAACCGCTTATCGCCAATCTTCCTAAGCCGGGCACAATAAAGAGTGTGACAGAGGATAAGAGTATCGGTGCGCAGATCTTCACACTTTCCAACGGTGTGAAAGTTGTATTGAAAACTACAGATTTCGCAGCTGATGAGGTATTGCTTACAGCTTTCCGCGAGGGTGGACGTAGATCTTATAATCAGGCAGATGCCGCCAACGTAGCTCTTATGGGTCTTGCTTTCTCGTCTTCCAAGATGGGACCGTTTGACAGGAAGACACTTGACAAATATCTTGCCGGAAAACAGGCAAATGTAGGGTTCACTATCAACAGCTACACAGATGTACTTAGTGGTTTCTCTACAGTGAAAGATCTCCCCACTATGATGGAACTTGTGTATACAGCCTTCACTAATCTTGGGATGGATCAGGCTACTTATGACGTAAATGAGGGTCGCAACCGTGTGATACTCCAGAACGCTGCAAGTAATCCTGAAAAGATCTTCTCAGATGTCCTTGCAGCGACTCAATATCCTGACAATGCCTTAATGCAGGGTATCACAGTGGCTACCTTGGACAATGCCAATTATGCCAAGATGCTTGAGATGGTTAAGGCAGCTTTGTCGAATGCCGCTGACTATACCTTTGTATTTACAGGCAATGTAGATGAAGCCGCTATACGTCCGCTATTGGAACAATACATTGCTACTCTTCCGGCTGCCGGTCCGAGAAAGGTAAACACAGTTTCACCCATATCAACTGCAAAAGGAGATGTCGTAAAGCATTTCAATCAGGTTATGCAGACACCTTCTACCATAGTTGAGGATATCTACACTGACAATAATGTACCGTTTAATCAGAAGAATGACATTATGGTAGAGATGGTAGGTGACATTCTTGACAATATCTACACCGAAACCCTGCGTGAAGAGGAGGGTGGCACATATGGTGCAGCTGTAGGTGCTTACATTAATCCCAATGACGGCTACTGGAGTCTTATTTACAAGTTCCAAACCAATAAGGACCAACAGCAATCGCTTATTGACCGTGCTCAGGCAGAGTTGATGAAGCTTCTGAATGAGGGCACCAACGAGGAGCAGTTTAATAAGGTTAAGCAGGCTATGATTAAGCAGATTGAGATTAACGTCCGCACCAACCAATATTGGAACAGCAACCTTATGACTTATCTCCGTGGCTTCGACGTAATCACCGATTATCAGAAGACCATCGAGAGCATTACTCTTGCTGACCTTAACAAATTCATGAAGGGCCTCTACAACGGTAAGAACCGTATTCAGGTCATCATGGAGGGCGTAGCAGAATAACAATATAAAGTATTCGTTATATAAGGGAGTGGCAGCGATGTCGCTCCCTTTAAAAATTAAATAAATCATATGAACAGATTCCTTTTAGGGACAATAACAGCATTATCGCTTATGACAGTGGCTAATGAAGCACAGGGTGGCAGCAATAACCCTCTTTTAGTACCTTCGGATGCACCGTTCCAGACTGTGCCTTTCAATAAGATTCAGTTGCCTGACTATGAGGAGGCAATTATGGAAGCCATCAAGATTCATGACGGTGAGATTGAGGCAATCGTAAGCACTTCGGAAGAGCCGACCTTCGAGAATACTATTGCTGCTCTCGACCGTAGCGGCTCGCTACTGAACGAGTCGGTGCTTGCACTGAGCAATCTTGTGGAGGCTGTGGGAGACACAACGATGATGCAGATGATGACGAGAGTGACACCGGTGCTCTCTGACCATTCTACCGGTCTGCTTCTCAACGACAAGCTTTGGCAAAGAATAAAGAAGGTATATGAGAATAAGGGTCAGCGTACAGACCTCTCTCCGGAGGCTATGCGCCTTATTGATGAGACCTACCGCAGCTTCGCCGAGAGCGGTGCCAACTTAGAGGGTGAGGCACGTGAGAAATACCGTAAACTTAGCGCGGAGCTTTCTGACCTGAATGTGAAATTCTCCCAGAACGTCACCAACGGTATGGCAGACCCGGAGCGCAGAATGTGGGTGAAGGAGGCTGATACAGCCGGGCTTCCCGAAAGCATCAAGGCAGCTGCCCGTGAGGCAGCGAAGGAGGCTCTGGAAGCTGAGGGTAAACCTGATGATGCTTCGCTCTATCTCTTCACGGTATATGCACCTTCATACACTCCCTTTATGAAATATGCCGACAACCGTGAGCTGCGTGAGAAGCTGTATAAGATTAACGGTTCGAGAAATGTAGGCGGTCAGTACGACAATACCCAGATATTGAAAGATATAGCCAACATTCGCCTTGAGATTGCAAATCTTATGGGCAAGAAGACCTTTGCGGAATATCAGCTTCAAGGCACAATGGCTGCCACTCCGGAGAGAGTGATGGAACTGCTTGAAGATCTCCGCCAAAACTATACTGTACCTATGCAGGCAGAGTTGAAGGAGATTGAGGAGTATGCACAGCGCACCGAAGGCCCGGACTTCAAGCTTATGCCTTGGGACTATAGCTATTGGTCGGATAAACTCAAGAACGATAAGTATGCCTTCAACGATGAGGATATGAAGCCTTATTTCGAACTTGAGAACACAATCAACGGTGTGCTCGGTCTGGCTACCAAGCTCTACGGGTATACATTTAAGGAGAATAAGAATATTCCCGTATATCATCCCGATGTGAAAGCCTATGAGGTGTATGAGAAGGACGGAAGCGTTTTAGGTATACTTTATGCCGACTTCTTCTATCGTCCCGGAAAAGCGCCGGGAGCGTGGATGACTGAGTTCCGCACTGAGACTAAGGACGACAATGGCAAGCGCACGTTGCCTCTTATCTCAATTGTATGCAACTTCTCGAAACCGGTTGGCAAGGAGGCTGTGCTTCTCACACCTTATGAGGTTGAGACCTTCCTTCACGAGTTCGGTCATGCCCTCCATGGTCTTTCAGCTCAGGCAACTTATGCTTCTCTTAGCGGCACAAACGTCTACCATGACTTTGTGGAGCTGTTCTCCCAATTTAACGAGAACTATCTCACCGAGCAGCAATTTCTCGACAGCTTTGCCAAGCATTACAAGACCGGCAAGAAGATGCCAAAAGACCTTATCGAGAAGTTTATCCGTGCGCAGCAGTATGCAGCTGCCTATGCTTGTATGCGTCAGTTAGGTTTCGGTTACCTTGATATGGCTTACCATACTATAGAGGAGCCTCTTCGCGCAAGCAGCGATGTGGCAGTGTTTGAGGAGAAGGCACAGGATCCTGTGAGGGTGTTTGATGTGGTTGAGGGTTGCCTTACCTCGCCTTCTTTCGGACATATCTTCTCCGGAGGCTATGCAGCGGGCTATTATGGCTATAAATGGGCAGAGCTTCTTGATGCTGATGCCTTCGCCGCTTTCCAAGAGAACGGCATATTCGATAAGAAGACAGCTGACAAGTTTAAGAAGATGCTTCAAAGCGGCGGCACGGTAGATCCGATGGCGCTTTATATAGAGTTCCGTGGCAAGGAGCCGACTGTGGATGCGCTTCTGCACCGCGACGGAATTAAATAAAGGAGGGAATTAAGTAAAATAGAAGGTGCTCCGGAGTTGACAGATTTGTCAGCCCCGGAACATTCTTTTATGGGTAGGTGCTTTTAGAGGGGATTCGGAGATTGCCTATCCATACGAGGGCACACTTCTTTTCAACATAAATTTAATGTTTTTATTAAATTAACTTAAAAGGAAGGTTTGAAGAGGGAGAGGATGTAATAATGGCGGGATTTTTGCATTTTTAAGATAGTGGAGACAATTTCCATATATGCTTCATCAGCTTAATGAGTCTTCAAAATTAACTTATCGAAATTAATAAAACAACCTTACATATAACAAAAGACATGAAGAGATACAGCATCCCCGCTATTGTAGCGGCCCTCGCGATTCTGGTATCGCCGGCTTGTGCCGACAACCATGCAGAAAACAATCAGGCACAGCCGTTCATCCGCACTTCCCATGGAGGTTCGTTTGAGACAGACTTCACTGTAGCGGCAGAGAACACTGTCAATGCAGTGGTGTGCATAAAGAGCTATACTGCCCAGCGCCAGCAGCAATATGGCAACGGAGGCGGTGGCTATGATCCGTTTGGCATGTTTGACTTCTTCTTTGGTCCCCAGCAGCGTCAGCAGCAACCCCGCCAGCAGCAGCGTAACAGCGAGCCTGTGCAGAGCGGCCTCGGCTCGGGTGTGATCCTTTCAGCCGACGGATATATCGTAACCAATAACCATGTGATTGACGGAGCTGACAAACTTGAGGTGCTTCTCAATGACAATTCAACATATGAGGCGCGTGTGATCGGCACCGACGAGGCAACCGACCTTGCGCTTATCAAGATTGATGCCGAGAAACTTAATCCGATCACTTTCGGCAACAGCGACGACCTCAAGATAGGTGAGTGGGTACTTGCAGTAGGTAATCCATTCGGCTTCAATTCTACAGTGACAGCCGGCATTGTCAGTGCAAAGGCACGTAGCATCAGCCAGAACTCACGTGGTGGCAAGATGGGTATCGAGTCGTTTATCCAGACTGATGCCGCGCTTAACCCGGGTAACTCCGGTGGTGCACTTGTAAACCTGAAAGGTGAGCTTATCGGTATCAATTCAGCTATCTATTCTAACACCGGCAGCTATTCGGGCTTCTCATTCGCAATCCCCACTTCGATTGTGAAGAAGGTAATGACCGACCTTAAGCAGTATGGCACTGTGCAGCGTGCAATGCTCGGATGTACTATAGCTGAACTCGATGCAAAGATTGCCAAGGAGAAAAACATCACTGCCACCAAGAACGGTGTTCTCGTAGTGAATGTTACTGACCGTAGCACTGCCAAGGAACTTGGTCTGCAGCCCGACGATGTTATCGTAGGCATCAATAATGTAGAAATCCACACTGTTCCCCAGCTTATGGAGCAGCTCAACCAGTATCGCCCCGGCGACCAGATTACAGTGGTATTCATACGTGACAACCAGAAGCAGAGCAAGAGCGGCACACTCCGCAACTCTCAGGGCAACACCACAATCACCAAGAAGGGTGACTTCTCAGAGATAGGATGTGCATTCATGAAGCTGAGTGAGGAGACCAAGCGTAACCTCGGAATCTCCAACGGTGTGCAGGTAACAGGTCTTAAGAACGGTGCGTTCCGTGATTCAGGCATCAAAGACGGCTTCATCATCACCGACATAAACGGTCGTAGTGTCAACACTTCAGACGATGTGGAGATGATCTATAATCAGATCATGAAGAATGACGACGGCGACAAGGTAATGTTTATCACCGGTCTTTATCCCACAGGCAAGAAATACTACTATGCCGTAAATCTTGCCCAGGAATAAGCAGGAACAAATATAAAGGAACAATAATCTATCCACCTAAGAGGGTCGTGGCTCATTCGGCAGAGCGCGGCTCTCTTTTTTTACATAAATTCACACAACAATCTTCAAACGGAAACGTTTATAAAGAGGCGTAGTTGCTGAAATCACTATTTCAGCACATAGCCATATAATAATTGATGGGAATATGAGACAGCTAAAGATAACAAAATCAATCACAAACCGCGAAAGTGCCTCTCTCGACAAGTATTTACAGGAAATTGGCCGTGAGGAACTAATCTCTGTAAGTGAGGAGGTGGAACTTGCACAGCGCATCAAGAAGGGCGACCACGCAGCCCTTGAAAAGCTCACAAGAGCAAATCTTCGCTTTGTTGTGTCGGTTGCAAAGCAATATCAGAATCAGGGCTTGAGTCTCCCCGACCTCATCAATGAAGGGAATCTCGGATTGATACGTGCAGCCCAGAAATTTGACGAGACCAGAGGATTCAAATTCATATCTTACGCTGTATGGTGGATTCGCCAGTCTATTTTGCAGGCACTTGCCGAGCAGAGCAGGATTGTGCGCCTCCCTCTCAATCAGGTAGGATCACTAAATAAGATAAGCAAAGAGCTTTCAAAGTTTGAGCAGGAAAACGAGCGCCGACCGTCGCCTGAGGAGCTTGCAGAGCGTCTGGGCTTGCCGGTAGACAAGGTTTCCGACACTTTGAAGGTATCAGGACGCCATATCTCGGTGGATGCTCCGTTTGTAGACGGCGAAGACAATTCGCTTCTCGATGTGCTCCCCAACGATGACAGCCCTATGGCAGACTCCACATTGAATCAGGAGTCGCTTTCAAAGGAGGTGGACCGTGCTCTCCGTCAGCTTTATGACCGTGAGAGAGAAATTTTGAAGATGTTCTTCGGAATCGGTTGCCAAGAGATGACTCTTGAGGAGATCGGTGCGAAATTCGATCTCACCCGTGAGCGTGTGCGTCAGATCAAAGAGAAAGCCATACGTAGACTCAAAGGGCAGAAGAGCAAGCTGCTTAAGAGCTATCTTGGAGAATAATCTCAAACTATAAACATACTCTTTTTTACCTTATCGCCTATGAACAACAGATTACGCAATTTCTTGTTGGGCATAGGCGTTTCTCTTTTTTCCCTCTCGGCAAGTGCCTCAACTCTTACAGACGCCGAGGCTGAAAATGCTATGGCTACGGAAAGCAAAGTGGAGAAAACAGAGGAACGCGAAAGCCTTTTCCCAAACGCTACCAGAAACCTTGACACTTCCCATTTCACGTGGGGAGCGGAGTTCGGCGCGTCGATTGATTTGTCGGGCTACAACACATCCACCTTTAACGTAGATGCGGTATTGGGATATAAGAATAATTATTTCCGTATATTAGGTGCCGGTGTCGGCATACACCGCTCGTTGGGCACAGGGGATAATTTTATCCCCGTGTACGGATTGATGCGCACTTCTTTCTCCTCGCGTCCCAGGCTTTTCTTTCTGTCATTGAAAGTAGGGTATTCCTTCAACACCATAGGAGATTCCCCGACTTTCGGCGATACCAATTCCCAGATAGGTTGGGGCATTAACTTGGCGATGAGCAGGAAATTTCAAAGCCATATAATATTGGCTTATGAGTTTCGACATTTCAATGCACGCCACAAACACGTGCTTGATGATAAAGCCAACGACATATCCTTAGCCACCATCTCATTTGGTGTCAATTTCTAACAACCGCTACTTTCCTTATGCTTCTAAAAAAACAATCTTTCCTCAAGTTTCTCTGTCTATTGCTGATGGCAGTGGTCTTGACAGGGTGTCATTCCTCAAAGAAAGCTACCGGTGGCAAAAACACCCATAAACCAAAAGTGGAGACAGTGAATGTGAAGGAGCTGAAAGGGCTGGAACGCAAGATAGTGGAGGAAGCTCTCACATGGCAAGGTACACCCTATAAATATGCCTCTTCTGAAAAGGGGAAGGGCACCGACTGCTCCGGGATGGTGATCGGTGTATATACCAAGGTCACAGACAAGAAACTGCCCCGTAATTCCGCACAGCAAGCTGAATTTTGTAAAAAACTGAAGGAGAAAGATGTAAGACCGGGCGACCTTGTGTTTTTCGCTACGGGCAAGGATAAGCATAAAATCTCTCATGTAGGGATTATGCTTGATGACAACCGTTTCATCCATGCCTCCACACAAAAAGGAGTGCTCATCTCTGAGATGAACACCCCTTATTATCAGCGCACATTCATAATGTACGGCAGGGTTCCCTAAAATAAATGATTAGAGGATAGCTGCGATTTTAGCCTCAAGGTCGGAGAGTTTTACCAAACCTACGCTGCGCTCTTTAAGCACGCCGTCTTTAAAGAAGAGGACGGTAGGGATGTTGCGTACACGGTTCTCGCTGGCAATCTCGTCGTTGTCGTCGATGTTGAGTTTGCCTACAGTTACCTGTCCCTGATACTTCTCTGCGAGTTCTTCAACTACAGGACCGAGCTTGATGCAAGGACCACACCAGGTAGCCCAGAAATCGATTACCACGGGTTTGCCGGATTCGATAGCCTCGCGGGCAGTCTGGTCAGTAAATTCTAATGCCATTTTTAATGTGATTTTAATGATTAAAAAATGCTGCTCAGGCAGGTTTGACGCCTGCCTATATCTATTAAACGGTCAGAACACGGTATTTGATGCCCCATTCATCAAGGAAATTTAAAAAATCTTTGTTGACGGGGAATTTTTTTCTTGAATGAATCTTTACTATCTGGCGGGTTTCCTGATTATAAAGGTCTATATACAAGTCGCCTAAACGCTCTTTCGAGGGAAAATTCAGAAGTTTGGTGAAAAAATCCTGAGTGTCGAAGCGGTGGCTCAAATAAATGGACACGGCGTTAGCCACAGAGCCTTTCAGAGCATCGAGGGGATGTATCTCGTCGATGTTGACATCTATCTTGGTGGGATCCCATTTACCGGGCACGACATTTATCTTCATATATACGGGATCACCGACCGTGACGGCGTTCTTGTGGGCTTCGAAAGCCCTGCCGAACAGAGAGAATGTCACAGTGCCGGTAAGGTCTTCGATAGTCAACTGCCCATAATCGTTGCCACTTTTGGAGGTGCGTATATTGAAAGCTGTAACCATACCGCCCATTGTCAATTTTGCGCCCGGTACCTTCTTATCCTCAAAATCGGCACAGGAGCAGTTGCAGCCATAGGTAAGTTCCATATAGTAAGGATCGAGAGGATGGGCAGAGAGATAGATGGTCACAAGCTTCTTCTCCTCTTCAAGGAGCTTTAGATGGTTCCAAGGCTGCACCATCGGGAAGGGAGGCTTATTGGTCTCGAGAGGTTCCTCGTCGCCGAAGAGTGACATCTGAAGGGAGTTCTTGTCATTTTGGACAATCTGACCATATTTCACGAGAGCATCAGAGAATGTAGAGTCGCCCGACGGCTCGATAAAAGCCTCACGCTGATAACCCATAGAATCGAACGAGCCTGCCATGGCAAGGTTTTCGATTGAGGCACGGTTACAGCTGCCAAGGTTCACACGCTCCACAAAGTCATATATATCCTTGAAAGGACCGTTTTTCTGACGCTCTGAAATAATGGCATTGACGGCATTGCTGCCGACACCTTTCACCGCACCGAGACCGAAACGAATCTCACCCTTCTTATTGACACCGAATTTCTCCCACGACTCGTTGACATCAGGACCCTTTACACTTATGCCCATACGGATACATTCCTCCATAATCTTCTTCAGCTTATCGGCTGCATTGAGGTTGCGACTCAACACGCCTGCCATATATTCCGCAGGATAATTGGCTTTAAGATAAGCTGTCTGGTAAGCAACCCAGGTGTAGCAGGTGGCGTGGCTCTTATTGAAAGCGTAAGAGGCAAACTTCTCCCAGTCTGCCCATATCTTCTCAAGCACCTGAGCCTTATGTCCGTTCTTCTGACCCTCCGACATAAACTTCACTTTCAGCTTTGCCATCTTATCAATCTGCTTCTTACCCATAGCCTTACGGAGCATATCGCTCTCGCCACGGGTGAAGTTGGAAAGCAGACGGCTCAGGAGCATCACCTGCTCCTGATAGACAGTAATACCGTAGGTCTCCTGGAGATACTTCTCCATAATCGGAATATCATAAGTGATAGGCTCCTCACCATGCTTACGCTTGATGAAGGAGGGGATATAATCCATAGGACCCGGACGATAGAGGGCGTTCATAGCAATCAGGTCCTCAAACTTCGAGGGCTTAAGGTCGCGCAAGGAGTTCTGCATACCGGCTGACTCAAACTGGAAGGTGGAAGTGGTTCTGCCTTCGCAGTAGAGCTTGAACGTGGCAGGGTCGTCAAGGGGAATATTCTCGATGTCAAGATCGAATCCGCGTGTCTGCTTTATGTTAGCCAACGCCTCTTTGATAATAGAGAGGGTCTTCAGTCCGAGGAAGTCCATCTTGATAAGACCCGTTTCCTCAATCACCGAACCTTCATACTGTGTGGAGATAACTTTAGAACCGTCAGCATCTGTAGCCATAGAAATGGGTACCCAGTCGGTGATGTCGTCACGTCCGATAATTACACCGCAGGCGTGGATACCTGTGCCGCGCACATTGCCTTCGAGCTGTCCGGCATATTTCATCACGTCGCGCACAAGCGGGTTGGGATTATGGGTCTCCGCCTCGAAAGTCTTATCGTAAGCAAGGCAATTCTTGAAGTTGATTTTCGGAGCTTTGCCGTTGACCTCAGGGAGACGGTCGGGCACAAGTTTTGCCAGACGGTTAGCTTCCGGAATGGGAAGCTCCATCACTCGTGCCACATCCTTAATTGCCGATTTGGTTGCCATGGTCTGATAGGTGATGATGTGGGCAACTTTCTCGGCACCGTATTTGTCGGTGACGTATTTCAACACCACATAACGCCCGTCATCGTCGAAGTCGACATCAATATCAGGAAGTGAGATACGGTCGGGGTTGAGGAAACGCTCGAAGAGGAGGTCATATTTGATGGGGTCGATCTGCGTGATGCCGAGGCAGTATGCAGCGGCACTTCCTGCTGCCGAGCCACGACCGGGACCCACACTGACTCCTAACTTCTTCTTTGCCACGTTGATGAAGTCTTGCACAATAAGGAAGTAACCCGGGAAACCCATAGTCTTCATTATATACAGCTCAAACTTCAAGCGTTCCTTCACCTCTTCGGGAAGTGGATCGCCGTAACGTTCTTTGGCACCCTCCCAAGTCAGCTTCTCAAGGTAATCAGCCTCAAATTTGATACGGTATAGCTTGTCGTAACCTCCGAGTCGCTTGATTTTCTTCTCAGCCTCCTCCTGCGAAAGCACGACGTTGCCGTGCTCGTCGCGTGTAAACTCATCGAAAAGCTCTTTCTCTGTTATTCGTTTGCGGTATTCCTCCTCAGTACCGAAATCTTCGGGGATAGCGAAGTTGGGCATAATCGGACCGTGGTCGATGCTATAAAATTCTATCTTGTCAAGAATCTCAGAGGTAGTTTCGAGTGCTTCGGGTATATCCTGGAAGATACGGTTCATCTCCTCTGTGCTTTTGAGCCATTCCTGCTTGGTGTAGTGCATACGCGGCTCGTTGAATTTCTTTTGCATCGAGACGCAGATAAGACGGTCGTGAGCTTCGGCATCATCCTCAAAGGCAAAGTGGACGTCGTTGGTGGCGACTACCTTTATATTATGCTTACGGGCAATGTCTATCAGTACGGCGTTTACCTTCTGCTCAAGAGGGAAGGTTTCACGGTTGGCGTTCTCCTTGTTGGTCTGATGGCGCTGGAGCTCCAGATAGTAATCATCTCCGAAGATACTCTTATACCATAATATCCTTTCCTCGGCTCCGGCAATGTCGTCGTGGATAATCATTTGGGGAACCTCGCCACCAAGACACGCAGAGCATACAATCAGCCCTTCGTGATGAAGTGCCAACTGCTCACGGTCGGTACGCGGTTTATAATACATACCGTCGGTCCATGCCTTGCTGACAAGTTTGATGAGGTTATGGTAGCCTTTCTGGTTCTTGGCGAGAACTATTAGGTGGAAACCGTTGTCAGACTTATCCTTTTTATCGGTCATTTTCTCACGTGCCACGTACATCTCACAGCCAATGATGGGCTTGAATTTCTCTTCGTCGGGTTTGCCGGAGTTCTTCTTGTTGACATAGTTGTAAAACTCCTTGATACCGAACATATTGCCGTGGTCAGTAAGGGCAATGCCACGCATACCGTCAGAAATGGCTTTATCGACCAGTTCGGGAATTGAGGCTTTGCCGTCAAGAAGGCTATATTGCGAATGAACGTGAAGGTGAACGAAAGGGATCATTTATATGTATTGTGTATTAATGGCTTGGTTTTTATTTTTCTGCTTTACTCTCTGAAGGGCAGTAAAGCAGAAAAATG
>CAMWTL010000004.1 GCA_947177145.1 uncultured Porphyromonadaceae bacterium | reverse complement strand
GTATCGGCCTGAATATAATCAAGAACGCTAAAGTATCCTCAATGGGAGTCAAAGGGCATCGTAAGAAGGCTGGATGGGACAACGACTTTTACGCCTTAAAAAGTTTTGACGTTATTAAAAATTAAGATGCGTCAGAGCCGTGATTATCACATAAATAACACTTTGTTTATCGCAAATTTTGAATAATTGCGAAAAATTGCGATATTTGCCTTTTAAAATAAATAATCTGATATGATAGAAAATCCTCCATTGGTTGATATGATTTTATTTACTGAAGAAATTTTGGACAAACTCCAGAATGAAGAGACACTCGCCAGTATTAATAAAATCAATGATAATTATTTGTATTGGACAGATGTCAAATACAGAGCAAATGCTTTAGGTTTTGAAAAAGATGATTTGTGGCGGTTGGTAAAATTTTTACGAAGTCGTACAGATGTTAAGATTGTAGGATTTGAAAATATACATTTTTCATTGTCTAACTATATGCAAAAGCGTTGTCATGAGTTTGATATGAACTTCGGTGGGTCGTGGGGTGCATCCAAGATTTTTCCAGATGACAAGACTACGCAGGAGTTATATCTTATTAGCTCTATTATGGAAGAGGCAATTGCATCAAGTCAAATGGAAGGAGCAGCCACAACCAGAGAGGTGGCTAAAGAAATGTTGAGAAAAAAGATGAACCCGCGAGATAAAAGCCAACGGATGATTCTTAATAATTATACAACAATAAACTTTATTCGGGACAATGCAAAAAAGGATTTGACACCAGAATTGATAATGCAAATACATGGTATGATGACTGAGGGTGCTCTTGATATAGAAGATGCGGCTGGAAGGTTTAGAAGGAGCGAGGAAAACATTGTTGTAGGAAATGGGATAACCGGAGAAACCGTTCATATGCCTCCATCTGCGGCATGCTTACCAAATTTTATTGAACTACTTTGTAGATTTTTTAATGACAAGACTCCTGCGATATTTATTCATCCTATTATCCGTGGAATAATTATACATTTTCTAATCGGATATTACCATCCTTTTGCAGATGGAAATGGACGTACTGCAAGAGCATTGTTTTATTGGTATATGATGAGAAATGATTATTGGCTTGTCCAGTATCTGTCTATTTCTCGTATTATTAGAGGTTCTAAGAAAGCCTACGAGAAATCTTATCTCTATGCTGAACATGATTCAAATGACATCGGCTACTTTATCCAGTATAATTTGGAAGTTTTAGGTAAATCATTTGAAGAATTGAGAAAATATTTATTAAGAAAACATCAGGAAAAGAAAAAATCAGAGCGATTGCTTCATTTAGGAAACATCACAAGACGACAAGCAGAGATTATACGTAGGTACATTGACAATCCAGATGAGATTCTAACTTCTGTAGACGTAATAAATAGGTTTGGAGTTAGTCCCGGTACTGCTAAATCCGATTTAAGGGATTTAGCAAAGAAGGGCTATCTATCAGAAATTTCCCTTAACGGTAGAACAAAGGGATATGTAAAAAGTGATAACTTTCAAAATATGATTCATAGGTAGTAATCTATGTTATCGCAATTTATCGCAATTTGTCTCATTTTGCGATAAAATTAAATCTATATTGTTGTAAATCTTTTATTTGATATATTAAAAGTGTTTAAGGGTTGTTGAGTCCAATTATAGTAGATTATAAGTATTAAGTGTATGAAAAAAGGGCTAAAAGATAAATTCAAGCTCTTCGTGAATTAAGTCTCTTTAAAAAGAATGGGTAACGATAAATCTGTTCACATGATCATTTGATAAGCTATGGTGATGGCTAATTGTATCAGAAGAAGATGAATCTTTTGCGCTTTTTCTTGGGCTTGTCGGCGTCATCCTTTTTGTCGGATTTGTCCTTTTTCCCACTCTTGCCTTTGGATTTTTTCTTAGATGTCTTGGCTTTAGTGGAGATCGACGGGTCGATAAGTCCCTCTTTTATGAGTTGAAGAGAATCGGCTGCACTCAATTCCACATCAGTCAGTGAGTCGTAACCGGCAGGATGCTGCACCTGCAACTTGGCGAAGCGCGAGTTCTGCACACCTCTCCTGAAGACGTTTTCTATTTGGTCGAGAAGATTGATACGTGCGTTATTCACAATGTTGACACTCTCGATAGCCGTGTCCTCTTTGAATTTGGCACCACCAAACCGTACCTTGTATTTCTTGGGATTACCCGAAATGTTGATACCGAATTTGAAGGGGAGGGGCGATTTCAACACCGAGATATGGTAATTGAAATTCATGGCTATGTCGTTGGAGCCGGATATGCCAAGGCGATAACGGTCGATATTGAACACAAATGGATATACACGCATAAGTCCGTCATCAACGGTCATTTCCACGTTCATGCGTTTGATTGTATTGTCTGCCTTATTTTTAAAGCCTAACCATTTGCCTAAGGTACGATAAGTTTCCGGATTAATGAATGCGAGATTATCACCCGTTATTCTTATGGCAGCGTTGAGAGTCGGCAGATCAAGATTCATACCCGAATCAATGTCACAAGTGGCGGCTATATCTGCGCTGACCGTGCCTGAGAAATCGTGAATCAGCGGCATTATCGAGTCGACGGCAGGTACGAGTTTTACGAATTTGCCTATATTGAAATCCTCTAATTCCAGTCCGAACCCGAAGTGCATATTTTCGGGCTTAGGGGCAGAATAAAGAGCTGATACAATTAAATTACCGGCATCTGAATTTGCTTTCATCTGATGCAGGTTGACTCCACCATCATATACCAGTATATCCCCTCCAAAATTTTGGAGTGCAAGGTCACTATATAGGACGTGGTTTGCTGCAATCTTTAAATTACCTTCGACATTGACAGGTATAAGCACAGGAGCCGCTTTACCGGGTCCTTTTTTCGCAAGATCATCGAGACGTGCCTGTAGTGTGGCATCGTCATCTGTACCCTCAATGTGGAAGTTTCCGTGGCGTTTATGGTCAGCATACGAGGCTCCGGTAAAGACTCCCGCCGACAGTTGGTTGATGTCGATAGTATCACTAAGGAGCGAAAGATTTACTTTGAGAGTGTTGTTGGTCTTTGAAGTGAGGGCACGTTTCACATTGGTCACTAACCCGGACAGGGCAATGTTGGATCTCCCGGTCCTCAAAGCAATGTTGGATATATCAACTGTGTCGTTGTTGAATTTCAGGTCGATTAGTGAGAAGCGATTATGCAGGGGAAAGATAGGGGTAAGCAACCGGGCGTGAGTCGTGATTACCGAGCCGTTCAGTTTCCATTCGTTCAGGAACTTGCTAAATCCCTTGGCGAGATCCCACTCCAGAACTTCGTTATCGTCGGCTCCTATAGTGCCATAGACACGGCGTTTGCGCTTCTGTCCCGGTTTACGGTGACGTTTCTCATAAACGTATTTAAACACCTTGGCAGGAGCTATGTAAGGATATTCCTTATGAGTGTTTGCACTTGGACGCGACGTGGCTGCTTTCTTAGAGGTAGAGGGCAACTTATACAGCGTTGCTTTAATCTTGGTGTCATTTAGAAGAATACGGTCGGAAAGACTTCCGGCAGAGACACGACCTGTGTTCAGATCAGCCACTATCTCCGGTATCGGATCGTGGGCTTTAAGTCCACGTAACGTGACATGTCCGTCCAGGTTGCGTATGCGACCTCCGGCACTGTCGGTAATAGATATGATATTGAGTCGGCTCACCTTCAGGTCACCGCCCAGTGGCATCATCTCTGTAGTGTCGATATGCTGCACTGCATTCTCCAGTCCCAATCCGAGAGAGAGTGTACCTATGGCTATATCTACACCCCCAATAAGCAGGTTTGCAGTGTCAACATCAACTTTTGCACTCAATATGGGAAGACTGTCGACAATCCGTTTGGAATCGAAGTCTATCCGCGCCTTATTCACCTCCACCATCTTGTTGGTATCTCCTGAGAGGAAATATATGTTCTGAGCCGTCACAGAACCATCTGCTACAAGGCGATGCAGACGCTCCTGTTTGAGCAGCGATGCCTTTCCATTGGCGTGTAGGTCGGTCAAAATACTGCCGGAGAGATATCCGGGAATCTTTTCACGTATAATCGGTGGGAGATTAGACAAGTTGATTTCTCCTTGAAGTTTTGTGTCGAAAGTGGGGTCGGAGAATAGTTTAGAAATGATAGCCGATGCTTCAAGATGAGTTGCCGGACCATCTATGTTGCAACGGCTCACATTGACAACGGTGCTGTCGGGAAGGTTGGTAAGTGTATTTACAATCACATCCAGAGCAATATCCTCAAACTGTGCTTTTTCATAGTGCAGGTTCGATGGAGGTATTGATAGCTTAAGTTGAGCGGTAGGCATGGTATCGGTTGCCAAGTTCATCGGTTGCTTAAGTTCAAACCTTCCCCCTATGGTAAGGTCGGTCGAGAAATAAGGCTCATAGAGGCGATGGACACGACGAATTGAGTCGGGGAGCAGGGTAAGTATATCAGTAAGGGCAACGGGAGGCAAATCCACAATAGCTTTTCGGACAATCGGACTCTCTTTCAGATCAATTTCTCCCGTGACTACAGCTTTAATAAAAGCTCCTTTAAGCTCCATCTCATCCATTGCCACCAGCCCGGGATGTGCCGGATCCCAAAACACCTTACCATTAAGCCCAAAGCTGATTTGATCAAGATTTGTAATCAGGGTTGCCTTCGGAGAAGTGACATTACCGTTGATTTTAAGTCGGTAAGTCGGCATCTTATCACCGTCAACCGCAGCGTCGGTCAGCAATAGCACTGCGGCAGAGGTAGAGTCGGCGGCATTGTAAAAACGTATCTCTTTGGGTTGCTCAAGGGCAAACTGGTTAATGCGGAATTTCGGCATCTCTTTCTTTGGCGCTTTCACTGTGTCTGTAGATGTTTTCACCAGGTCATAGTTGGCTTTGCCGTTATGGGCTATGACCAGGTTTACACTGAGACCACGCAACACTACATTTTGCAGGGCTAATTCTTTGTCCATAATAAGACGCTTGACATCCAATGAACCGCTTAGATGGTCGAGTGTCACCAGTGAATCAGCATAGTTTGGCAGCAGACCAGGTTGCTCGACAGTCAATGAGTCAAAAGCGTGCGAAATTACGGAAAGATTCTCCACCTTCACTCCTAAAATGGGGAATCGCGGGTGAAAGCCAAGTCTAAGACTGCCTACCTTCAAATGTCCGTCGATATATTCGTTGGCTGTACGCTCAACCCAGGGCGACAGCTCTTTGGATTCGAGAAACTTAACGGCACAAAAAAGCAAGGCACTCAGCACCACCACTATTGTTAAGAGTGTCCGTCCAAGCACTTTCAGCACCTTCACCGTTATATTGGCTTTCCTGTCTGCGCACATAGGTTGATCATATTGTCCGATTATATGCAAAATTACAAAACAGAATTGTAATCCGCAAATAAATCGTAAGGTGCCACCACTGAATAGAAGCGATTTACATTCGGGCAGATGTCCATATTAAAAAGGGACGGCAACTTGTTCGAGTTGCCGTCCTCTTTTTTCTCAAATGATTCTTACCAAGAATCGTGGATAGTCGTTATCGGGTAGGATATAAGATTAGCGGATATAGGTCTTACTTACTTTCTTACCTTGACGGACGATGTAGAGCCCGTTAGAAGGATTGGCTACACGGATACCCTGAAGATTGTAGTATTCTACCGGGGCATCGGCAGTTTCCTCATCATAGGTGACATCATTGATGCCTGAGAATGAGCCGTCACCTGTGGCTTTAAGCATACAAGCGTTCTCAATCTCGCGAGTCGTGCGGTTGATAAGATATACAACGATGTTGATGTTATCCAAGTCTTTAACGCCTCTTACCAGATTGAGTGTATGTGAGTAGGAATACTCTTCACCCGCTACGATTTCTGCCGGGATACTTCCGGCGATGCCGGAATACTTATCAAGTTGACGTGCAACGTCATTGTAAATTAACTCAACTGTCTTAGGTTTATTCTGCCAGTCGCCCGATACCTCAATATCAGCACCTGCATAACCGTTTTGCTGTGTGTAGGGACCAAGGTCGTTCTCTGTGATGCCATAAGCGAGAATGAAGTTCTGGTCGCCGTCAGCATAGTCGAAAGCAAATTTTGTCTTGGTGTCTATAGTCAGTTCACGGGTTCCCTCTTTGATGGAGGCTTCAGCTGTGACAGAAGCTATGCCGGGAAGAGCCCGGAGCTGGGTAGCCATCTCGATAAGATTGTCGTAGACGGGATAAATGTCGTATGCACGATTGATGACTGCGCTCGGAACACCCTCTTTACAGTAGTTATTAAACACGTTGTTATAAGTGGTGGCAGTCATCGGGTCTCTGCCGGGTGAGTTTACATGGATGCAGACAGGAATAATGCTGCCGTCAGTATATTCCTCACGTATTTTCTCCATGGCAGTATAGCCTACGGGACAGTATACACAAGAGGTACTGGTAAACTCCTCAATCACAATATTGCGCGGAAGTCCTTTATCCTCTGCCACAATTGTCACCGGATAGCTGGCTGTTCGGTCGGAGGCTGTGTTCTCCACTCCGTCGATACGGGTAATGGTCACGTTGATATCCGATTTTTTTGTAGGCTGCGTAGCTACGAAATCCATAACTCCGGCTATGAGATGCTGATTCAGTTCAAGTGGTTCCTCTAAAGAAAGCTCCTGTGAAATCGGTGTCTCTCCTTCAATGCCATATTCCACAGTGAGGGTATTAATGACATTGACGCCATTGTTTTGCAGCAGGAACTGGAAGGAGAGAGGCTCATTCTGATAAGATATAGGTTGGCCGTCAATGGCGAGAAGCGAAACAGAATTCTTAGGCATAGATGTAGCCCGGATTGTGGCTCCGAGGGTAAGGAAACCATAATAATCCGCGATATTCTCCCAACTCCATGTTGGAGATGTGTTGCTCAGTATTCCCACCCAGCCTCCAAGGGTGTTGACATGGGCACTGCTGTCCACTACGACAGGAACGTTGTTCGGACTCGTAAGGGTGAAATAGACTCCCACATAGACTTTTGTATCGGTAGGAATCTTAAATGGCTCATTAAGTTCTGCATATACCGGTGAGAAAGGGGTAGCAGGACATTCCACCTCTTGTTCATAGAGATAAGTGCCGTCAAGGGCATTGGCTATGAAGACCGTGGCAGTGCGGATATTATTAACGTTGCCGCCATCTTCAACACCGGTATAGAAAGAGATACCTGTTATTTCACCGTCGGTGAGAGCATCGATGAAGGCCGGGTCAATTTGGAATGCCATGGCAAGCTGCATCCCTTTTTTCTGGTCTTGAAATGACAGACCCTCCTGCGGAAGTCCTGCCAAAGTATAATATATCTCTTCCGGCTGCTCGGCACGGGTTTTAAGTATATTTTCAGCTTTGATAGCCGATGTGATTTCCACAGCTTTCAGGTCGGGGCGCAACTCAGGGTGCAGTTGAGTTTTATTGCTGCCTGTAAGAGACAGGGCTGAAGCCGACATTGCAATGAACGCTGCGGCGAATGCCAGTAAATATTTTTTCATTAGAATATTATTTAGATGGTTAGTTCTCATGCTATTAATTAGGAGGAGATATAAAAAGTACCGAAATTCACGGTATGTGGCTCCTTAAAAGGCATACCGTGAATTCGGTTATTCAATGCTTAATAGAAGAATTAGTTGGCAGCCACCTTAACTACAGAAGTAGTGCCGTCAGCACGTGTACCCTTGGCAACGTATACACCTTCGGGCAAGTTAAGGCTTATCACGCCGTTAGGCTCTTTGACTGTCTTTACACATGCACCGCTGAGTGCGTAGACATCAAGCGAAACGAAGCCGGCAGGAACGATCACTGTGCCGTTTGCGCCGGCAGAGATGTTCTTGGAGGTGCTGATTGTGGTTACGCCGGTAGTCTTTCTGAGGTCAAACAATACACTTTCTGCGAAAGACCCGCCATCCCAGGGAGTATCATTCCACATAGCAATCATGCTTAGGTCGGGAGTTGCTACGGGCATACCTCCGAAAGTAACCTCTTCATAGATCTCCTCATCTTCATCATAGTCGTAACCTACAATAACTTCATGAGTCATATTTTCATCAATCCATGAAGCGTATTCGGGTACGATGGAGCTGATGTAATCATTGACAGTCTGAATATTACCGTCTTTGATGATATAGCCCATCATCGGTATGGTGCCCTGCTCATCATATGCGAGGATTACGCCGTTGTCAGCTACACCGGAGGCAAGACATGATTCAGCGGGTTCGTAAGATGTAAGTTCACCGGTAGCAATGTCAACTGAACAAGGTCTGTAGGCTGTCTTAAAAGGCATCCAAGCCCCGGGATCGGTGTTGGGAATCTGCGTCTCAAGGGTGCCGACGATAGTCTTGTTGTCAGTGGAAAGGTATACGTTGTTGAATACGAAGTTAGGTGAGGACTCCATTACAGCATTGGCATAGTCCCAATAAGCATAAAATTGTTCCTGCCACACTTCATATTTGGCAGCATATTCTTCCATAGCTTCTGTATAGGCAGTCTTCTCCTCTTCCGACATAAAGTCTTCCGGATCAGGATAAGGGCCTTGATATGTAGTATTATATTCCTTTAATGCAGCCAAATAATCTTCAAGCTCTTCTGCCGACAGGAAACTTTCAGCTGAAGGCATCATCGGACCGTCGCCGGGATTCTCAACCGGTTCAAGCTTATCGGGATTGAAGAGTGCTTGGGTGGGGAAGGAATATGCCCATAGACCATTTTCATCCTCTGTATACACAATTGGCACTTGCATCATTCCACTTGAGAATGTCACTTGGCCGACAATGGTCTTACCATCAGAGGAGATAGCCACAGCGGTGACATACTGGGGAGTTTCCCCGAAGAGATCCTTAGTAGGATAAGGGAGCACTGTGCAGGAACCATAGCCATTTCCATCAGGGTTACGATCCCAGAATGCAGGAGCAAGCATGATTACATCGTCAAATGACATGGCGTTCAGACCGATACTTCCGCATATACGTGAGCCGTCCGGAGTGATGCCGTTAGCCATATTTGAACGAGTAGGGTCGAGAACATCGAGTTCATGCCACTCACCGCCTTGATAGTAAGCAGCATCGAGGTTAGTGCTTGTAGAGGCCAATAATATGCTGCCATCAGCGGTTATGAAGTTGCCGAGACCAAGAGTATAAAACTGGTTACTGTCTTCATCCTGGATGAACTCTGTGATCTTTCCTGTCTCTGTGTTTAATATGGTAATAGTGCCGTTAACTTCTGACACTACGTAACGACCATCGGCTGAGAAGCCCTGGAATGATGTCTCGGGATAGAGTTTGGGCTCCGGAAGGTTTGTGCTGTCAGCCATTGCAGTGCTGAAGCAAGCGCCTACCGCTAACCCGAAAAGTAAAGATTTTTTCATTAGCGATTAATTAAAAAGTTGTAATTGTTGTGCAAAGGTAAGAAAATCTTCGGAAATAGCGACACTTTTCCAGAGATTTTATTTTTGATAATATTTAAAAATCTAAAAAAATTAGCTTGTTAACAGATTCTTTCTTTTTCTAAGTTTTTTCAAGATTTATTTTGTAGTGACAGAAAGATTACGTAACTTTGCGCCACGTTTTGGTTCGCGGCAACGCGATTAATAGGGAATCCGGTGAGAATCCGGGACAGACCCGCTACTGTAATTCCTATAAAACTCACTGACATTATGCCACTGTCGGATTGGCCGATGGGAAGGCGTTGGTGAGCAGGATAAGTCAGGAGACCTGCCATAACAACATATAGTTTTGTAGTTTTCGGGTTATATTACCACAAAACAGCTATTCACTATCTCTATGATGAGATAGGAATATGGTTTGCTGTGGAGTATACCTTAGTATTAACGTTTGGCAGCAAACCGAAATGAGGTATTCCATTCTGATATTGTTAATGTTAATCAGCTGTCTGTCTTCACAGGCGGCTAAATCTGTATATATACTGTCCGGTAAGGTAACTGACGGTTTGGGAGAGCCGATTTCTTTTGCCACTATAGCGTTAGAGCATACTAAATTCGCCGCTGCCGTAAATATTGAGGGTGATTATGTTCTAAAGGTACCTCAGGGAATTTATACGGGTAAGGTTACTGCCGTGGGATTCAAGCCCTATAACTTTAAGATTAAGATTAGTAAGGATACAGTTCTTAATATCAGATTAGATGAAGATGTGGTGGTGCTACAAGGTGTGAGCGTCTATGGTAAGACCACGGCAAAAAAATTGGAGGAGGGTGCTTTCTCCGTAAATGCTGTTGAAATTACTCCCAATGTCAATAAGATGGTTACACTCAATGACCTGGTTGACCGCACGGCTGGCGTAAAGGTCAGACGGGAAGGGGGAATGGGTTCGGAGTTTGACTTGACCATTAATGGGATGTCCGGCAATTCCATACGCTATTTCATAGACGGTGTGCCTCTTGAGACAAAAGGCTCCGGTCTTACTTTGGATAATGTCCCTATCAATACTGTCGAGCGTGTGGAGCTCTACAAAGGGGTGGTGCCCTCTTATTTAAGTTCGGATGCTTTGGGGGGTGCGGTTAATATTGTCACAAAGAGGAAACGACAAAACTTCTTAGATGCCTCATATGCTATTGGCTCATTTCATACTCATTCAGGTGACATTACAGGGCAGTATATCATTCCCGGTACGGTCATAGCTATACATCCTACTTTTAGTATCAATTACTCAAAGAATGATTATAAGATGAGAGGTGTCGAGGTATGGAGTGAGGAGGAGGATAAATACATATTCACTGACAAACGTCGCTTTCACGATGATTATTTATCCCTTTTCGGTCAGATCGAGGCAGGTGTGAGTGATGTGAAATGGACTGATCGTTTTTTTGTAGGTGTCTCCTATAATAAGCTGGATAAGCAGATTCAGACAGGGGCCATGCAAAATAAGGTATATGGGGAGGCAAGCCGTCATTCGCATTCCTTTGGTGTGTCAGCTCGCTACAATAAGCGTTGGGGAAAATGGGCTACAAGAGCTATCTTGTCGCATACTCGTGACTATAGCGAAACTGTGGATACGGCTTACCGTAAATACTCCTGGGACGGCACATGGATGCCATCTACAGGTAACGAGTTGAATAATAAGCGTCGGACTATCAGAGTATATAAGCGTCCACTTACCGTTGCCAATGCAGGGGTAGATTATGAGTTGAATGACCATCACACTTTCGCTTTGAATTATATGCTTAACCGTCGGGGCAATAATCGGTGGGATAAGGTCGATAACCAATTTGAACCGTCAAATGATATTGTGACCAAACATATTCTTTCATTTACCTATGCCCAGACATTCTTCGACCAAAGGTGGCAGACATCTTACTTTGTGAAAGATTATATTAATGCTTTGTTGATTAAGCAAAGAGATGATTTCACAATTACTGGCTCTGACCAAATAGATACAAAATCTTCAAAAAGCTATTGGGGTGCAGGAATTGGAAGCCGATATTCAGTGGCGGAATCGTTTTCAGTCAAAGCATCCTATGAACATAGTGTACGGCTTCCACTTTCGAGAGAGCTGTTAGGCAACGGTACAACTGTATATGCTAACTTAGCTCTGAGTCCGGAAACGAGCAATAATTATAATTTAGGATTGTTTGGCACCTGGCTTATAGATGATGAAAACCAAATAAACTATGAGGCAAACGGGTTTATACGCCACGTACAGAATTATATTAGAGCTACTGTGTCGGAGCGTGAAGGAATGATGCAATATGTCAATGAGCCTGCTATTGATATAAAAGGATGTGACTTTGACATATCTTATTTCTGGAACAACAGATTAAACATATCCTTAAACGGAAGTTGGAGTGATGCTCGCGACCTAAAGAAATACAAGACTGACGGCAATCCTTCTGCTACCTATAAAAACAGGGTGCCCAATCGCCCATGGATGTTTGGCAATGCCGAGGCATCTTATACATTTCACGATTTAATTGCTACGGCGGATCGCCTCCGTGTCGGTGTCGCATATCAGTACATACATTGGTATTATCTTAACTGGGAGGCTTTTGGTGCCATTGTATCAAAAGCACGTATCCCAACACAGAATATTACCAACGTTTCAATAACCTATTCCTGGAAGAAAGAGAGATATAATCTTTCATTGGAGTGTAACAATCTCTTTGACTGTCTGGCCTACGATAACTATATGCTCCAGAAACCCGGTCGTGCGTTTTCTGTAAAATTCAGAATTTTCATTAATTAATTAATATAGTATTATGAAAAAGTTTAAGTTTCTCTTATCTGCCGCAATGATGTTGATTGGCGCATTAGCCATGACAAGTTGTGACAAAAAAGATGGTCCGGACGGACCTGAAAAGCCGAATGACCCCGGTATTATCCAAGACTATCATTTTGATCTTTGGGTAGCGCTCGATCGTCACGGAGGCATGGGTCGCGATGTGCAGACTCTTGTGAGAAGTGTCAGCTCTCTTGAAGCTGATCAGCCGGAAATCACATTTAAGGGAGAGGGCACAGAGGTAAACTCAGTATTGTCGTTGGAGACAATATTGCAAGGAGCCTACTATTATCAGGTACCCGTGTCGGGTGACCGTTTCGCAAAATATACAATCACTGACAATAAGATAGAGGTTGTGAAGGAACGTCGTTTCCAGACAAACACTTATGCCACCCGTAAATATACCCACGCTTGGATCAATGACAATACATTGGTTATTGTAGCTTCCAACGGCGATGGCGATAAAATTCTTTGGACTAAGCTCAATGCTGATGATATGACCATAATCAGCGAAGGCACACTTGATGTGAAAAAGACTGGAGAAGGGGAGCTTTATACCACTTCAGGCATTCTCACTTACCGTGCTTCAGACAATAAGCTTTTCTACTTCTATTACATCAAGCAGGGCAAGGCATTCGGCGGGGAGCGGGTTACTCCTATGATGACCGCAGTGATAAATCCTGCCACTATGGCTGTAGAGAGCGATACGCCTTGTTTCCTTGATTGTGAAATGGTCGGCACTGCGTATGGTGAGCTGCTGCAAACCACTACCTTTATCGACGGCAACAATAATCTTTACATTGCTTGCGTCACAGACGATGCTGAAGGCAAGGAACATAGTCACCTGCTTAAGATACCTGCCAATTCAACCGAGTTTGACAGAGATTACGACGGCTTTACAGCGGGAGGAAAGCTGATTTCGGTGATGTATGTCGGAAACAATAAGGTTGTTGCTTATGCCCGTGATGATGAGAAAGGAGTTAAGATAGATGATTTCAGCCACTACTATACAGTCCTTGATGTCGTATCTAAAACAAGCACTCCCATCACTTATAATGGTCAGCGTCTTGCTTTCAGCAGCGGACGTTTCTCCTCACGTATGGCCTACGTAAACCATAAAGCATATATAGGTGTGGATGCCGAAAATGCGAAGCCTCAGATCTATATCTATGACGTGACATCGGGTCAAACTTCTCTTGGGGCAACGATGGCCTCGGGCTACTATTTCGAGCAGATTCGCGTTGTGGAGGATTTGAAATAGAGATTGAAAACAGTTTTTTAGTTATTTGCCGTGTCTCCCGGGGCTGTGGTAGTTCCGGGGGATGCTTTAACTAATTCAGCAGACATGAAAAAGTTGATACTGATTCTTATCCTATTATGTAGCGTGAATTTTATGGATGCTCAAACTTCGGGTGTCTTCCCGAAAGAAAAGAGTGCGATAGTAATGGTTCATTTTGGCACTACTTATGACGATACCCGTAGCGTCACGATCGACGCAATCAACGATAAGGTAGCAACTGCCTTCCCTGGTGTGAAGGTGATAGAAGCCTATACGTCACGTATCATTATCAGTCGTCTTGCGAAGCGAGGCATAAAGAAGCTGACACCACAGGAGGCCTTATTACAGTTGGCTGCCGATGGCTATAAATACGTGGTTATCCAGAGTACTAATGTCATAGACGGGATAGAAGCAGAGGTGCTTCGTAAAGAGGGTGCTCTGATGGCCCCTTTTTTCGATGAGCTAAGGGTAGGTAAGCCACTTTTATATTCTATTGATGACTGTCAAAAGGTGGTAGCTGCTCTTCAGAGACGATATGAAGGTAGCCTTGGGAAAAATAGTGGAGCGGTATTTATCGGTCACGGTACTTCTACTCCGGCTAACGCCATATATTCACAGATAGATTATATGTTTTCGGTTGATGGGACACCCCATTTTCATACGGCTACCGTAGAGGGGTATCCTACCTATGAGACCACGCTCCGCAAACTTAAGGAAGAACGCATAGGGAGAGTGACTCTTGTGCCCTTTATGTTTGTCGCGGGCGACCATGCACGAAATGATATTGACGGGGAATGGCGTGAGTTGCTTGAAAAGGAAGGCTTTCAGGTCACGGTTGTCATAGAGGGTCTTGGTCAACTTCCTGCAATACAAGATCTTTATATTGATCATCTCAAAGCAGCGTGGAATGCATCTGTGATTGACGCAACATCGCAGAAAGCTAATTACATAAAAGAAAATATTTAAGGAGATGTCACGAGCCGGGAAAATAGTTGTTTGCGTTGGAGCAGCCCTTGCCGCCATATGTGTGGCTTGGGCTATATATGCATATTGGTTCAGTCCTACAAGGATCTTGATAGTGAATCCATTACCGGCTCAGGAGGCTGAGATTGTTCTCAATAATGACAGCCGGAGTATTAAGGTGAAATGTCAGAGCATGGAGACGGCAACGGATTTTGACCACTATGATGCTGTGCTTATGTATGGTCGCGGCCTATATCTCGACTCGTTGCAGTTGGAGTCGCTTGACAAGGCAGCCCGTAAAGGTATTCCGATCTTTACCAATACCCTAAGAAATTTCAGCTTTGTAGTGACACATAATCTTGATTCCTTGCAGATAGAGATGTTGCAGCTGTACTTCTCAAATCCGTGCCGGACAAACTACCGTAATATGCTGCGCTATGTGCGTCATATAGCTACTCCTCAACGCATTGGCGACCAAGACTATTCAGAGCCTTTGGCTATGCCCTCTAATATGTATTACCATCTTGAAGCAGGAAAATATTTCGACAAGGCAGACCAGCTTACTGCTTATCTTAAAAAGAAAGGTCTTTATTCTCCTTCCGGTAGGAATATAGCATTCGTATCCGGAGTGAATTTCCCTGTTGAGAATAACCGGGCCCACATTGATACCCTTGTATCTCGTCTCACTGAGGAGGGTTATAATGTCTATCCGTTGACAGCCACCGGTAAGGCTCGGGCAAAGATGATAAAAGAAGTTAACCCTCAAGCTATAATTTATCTTCCGATGGGGAGGCTTGGCAATGATTCGCTGATAAATTGGGCCTACGACAAGCAGATTCCTTTATTTATGCCTTATCCTCTGATTCAGTCTCGTGAGGAATGGCTCGATGTCAACAACCCTATGGGTGGGGGGACACTAAACGCACGGATTGTAGTGCCTGAAATTGATGGTGGAATGACTCCACTGTGTATTTCGACCCAGGATGCCTCATCGGAAGGGTATCTTCTTTATACACCTGATCCGGAACGTATGAATGCGTTTATAGAACAATTTGACCGGTTTATGAAGTTGCGTGATACGTCGGCTTCAGAAAAGAGAATAGCGATAGGATATTTTAAGTCGCCCGGAAAAGACGCACTTTTAGCTTCCGGTATGGAGGTAGTACCGTCTCTTTACAACTTTTTAAAGCGACTGGAAAAAGAGGGTTATAATGTGAGTGGTCTGCCCCTAACGCTTGAGGAATTCAGACAGCAACTTATGGCCTATGGCAGTGTGATGGGTTCATATGCTCCCTCCGCTCAAGAAAAATTTATGGACTATACCAATCCTATATGGATAGATAAGAGTGATTATGAAAGATGGGCTAAGGAGACACTTCTTCCACATAAGTATGCAGAGGTGGAGGAGCGTTATGGTAAGGCCCCCGGTAGCTTGTTGGCACGTGGTGATAGCCTTGCCATAGCTGCGATAAGATACGGCAACATCCTTCTCTTTCCTCAACCGCGACCTGCCTTGGGCAATGATGAATTTAAACTTGTACATGGTGCCGAGGTGGCGCCTCCCCACAGTTACATTGCTCCTTACTTATATATGCAAAAAGAGTTTGATGCCGATGTGCTGATTCATTTCGGTACACATGGCAACCTGGAGTTCACTCCCGGTAAAAATGCCGGGCTCTCTCAGGCAGACTGGGCAGAGGTGCTTGTGGGCAATCGTCCTCATTTCTATTTCTATACTACAGGTAATGTCGGAGAATCTATAATAGCTAAACGTCGTAGTCATGCAGTGATTGTAACTTATCTTACCCCTCCATACGTTGAAAGCGGATTACGTCAGAAGTATGCTGTGCTTATCGAGCGGCTGCATCAAGCCATTGTTGACCCAACAAAAAACACTTCAGATCTAAAGCAGGAAATCATAGGCTATGGACTCCATAAAGACTTAGATTTCGACTCGGTTGGCACAGGTATATACAGTCAGGATGAACTTAAGAAGATTGATGCTTTTGTTGAGGAGTTAGTGAATGAGAAAATCACCGGATCCTATTACACTATGGGTCAGCCCTACTCTCCCAAAGATATGCTCACCACAGTGATTGCCATCACTGCGGATGAGTTGGCTTATTCACGTGCTAAAGAGGAGTATGAGAAGGACAGGATAAGTAAGGAAGAGTTGCAGGATTTCACTTTTATTTCACATCACTATCTTCCGGAAGCAAAACGTGACCTAACTAAATTACTCACAGGACAAGCTTCCTGCAACACAGTTAATAATGAGAAGGCACTTCAAGTTAAGGCACTATTGACTGAATCAGCCGGTGCTGAAATAGATGCTATGGTCAATGCATTGAAAGGTGTTCCCGTGCGTCCGGCTCCGGGTGGTGATCCGGTTCTGAATCCCAATGTTCTTCCGATGGGACGTAATATGTATAGCATTAATGCTGAGGCAACTCCCGGGGAGAAGGCTTGGGAAAACGGGGTGGCGCTTGCAGAACAAACATTGACTACATATCGAGAAAAACACGGGGAATATCCAAAGAAGGTGAGTTATACTTTCTGGGCAGGTGAATTTATATCTTCTCAAGGCGCTACCGTCGCACAAGCATTACGTATGCTGGGTGTGGAACCGATACGCGATGAACAAGGGCGCGTTATGGATCTTCGGCTAATACCTTCCGAACAACTTGGCAGACCCCGTATAAATGTCCACGTGCAGGTATCGGGCCAGCTACGCGACATAGCGGGATCTCGTCTTAAGATGATTACAGATGCCGTGAAGCTTGCTTCGACGGCATCGGATGACATTTATCCTAACTATGTGGCTGAAGGATCTCTTGAGCAGGAAAAAAGGATGGTAGAGAAGGGGGAGTCGCCAAAACGTGCACGTGAATTATCGACTATGCGTGTGTTCGGACCGGTGAATTCAGGCTACAGCACCGGTATGCTCGGATATACGGAGAGTTCCGGTGAATGGGACAACAGGAATGAATTGGCTGAGGGCTATTTCAATAATATGTGCGCTATGTATGGTGACGAGGATAATTGGGGTGTGATGAACCGTGATGCCTTGGAAGCCGGTGTAGCCGGTACTGATATAATCATACAACCTCGACAAAGCAATACTTGGGGCCCGATTTCGCTTGACCACGTTTATGAATTCACAGGTGCGCTCTCCCTTGCTGCCACTGTTGTCAGTGGCAAAGAACCGGATGCTGTGATGGCTGACTACCGTAATACCTATCTGCCTCGTCTTCAGGATACCAAAGAAGCTGTGGCAGTAGAAACAAGGGCAACTATCCTTAATCCGGAATTTATAAAGGAGCGTATGAAAGGAGGCGCTACCACCGCGCAGATGTTTGGCGAGATCTTCCGTAATATTTTTGGTTGGAGTGCCACGCGTCCCGGGGTTTTGAATGAGAATATCTACGATGATCTACACGACATCTATGTAGAGGATATGTATGATCTTGGTGTGAAGGAATATTTCGAAAGGGTAAATCCGGCGGCCCTTCAGGAAATGACGGCTACTATGCTCGAAAGTGCCCGTAAGGGTTTTTGGAAACCGAGTGATGAACAACTTGCCACAACTTCCAAACTACATTCAGAGATTACAGCTAATCACGGAGCACCATGTACGGAGTTTGTATGTGGAAATAAAAAACTCCAGAATTACATTGCCCGTCATCTCAATAAGGAGAGTGCTGAACGGTATAATAAAGATATGGCAGCTGCTGTGTCTGAATCGTCGGGAGCAAGGGTGCTAAAAGAGGAAAGTCGCAGCTTATTATCTCCTACCTCTGAAAATACTGCATCCATTTATGTGGTGTTGTCCGTCATTATATTCTTGGCGTTCCTTGTGATTGGTCTGTGGTTAAAGAAACGAAAGGATAAGATATGACCGTGATCTTAGTTATGTTATACGTTATGATTGCCTTGACTACATTGGTCAGGCTCTCACTGATGTCAATCAAGATTTGGTTGGCAATAGTGGCTTTATGGGGTCTTGTAGCTATGGTCATCACTTATTGTATATCGGGACTTACTCCGGCTGAAATTTCTAATCTGTTGAATATGAGAAATGTTGTGATAGGGGAGTTTATAGAACTGCTTATCTTTATAACGTGGCTCTTTTCTTCAGGAGGTAAAAGTAGGATATTAGGCATATATCCCGGAGTGATGATTTGTGTTCCGATTGCTTTCTTATCCGCTTCTTCATATCGGGTTTTTCCGGGAATGGATTTCACTGTCATTGCCATATTGACGGGCGTATCGGTCTATGTGGCTATGATTGGTTTTATTTTTCTTTGCCGTTATTTCCGATTACATAAGGAGAGTCTTTATGAGATTTCTCTGCTTAATGTTCTGGTGTGTGTCTCAACGTTTGGTCTATTATGAAAATAATATCTGAAATACTTTTTATTATATCAAACGGTCTGTTGATTCCTGTGATTCTTTTGCTTCTTTATTTTTTTGCTAAAGGTCTGTGGATTTTGGCAGGTTGTTATAGCCGTTGGCGGCTTCATAATCGTGTAGGTTCTGCTATTGGTCATACCGTACAGAATTTCTCTCCCGAACTGCTTGAAAACACTCTGTCGGATTTGGCTGATATTCGTGGGTGTGCTGTAATTGATTATCTCAGCCGTATTGTGGTACATAAGGAGGATCGGCCATACTGTGAATATGAGCTTGCAGATTTTCAGGTTGAGGTTCAAGGTATTCTGTCAAGATATAGAATTTTAATAAAAATAGGGCCGATGTTAGGACTTATGGGCACATTGATACCTATGGGTCCGGCTCTTGTCGGACTTGCAGTTGGCGACATTGCTTCGATGGCTTATAATATGCAGGTTGCCTTTGCCACTACGGTGGTCGGTATGCTTGTAGCGGGTATAGGCTTACTGGCTCTACAATTAAATCAGCGTTTCTATGCCCGATGTTTGAACGACCTTGAGTTTATAACCCATAAAATCATTGCTGAATGAAAGAGAATCCTATACTCCGAGCTGATGAAGAGGATAATCCTCTGGGTATGCTTACGAATTTGTTTGATGTGGCTATGGTGTTTGCTGTTGCGCTGATGGTGGCCTTGGTAAGTCATTTTAATATGAGTGAGATATTTTCAAATGAAGATTTTACCATAGTGAAGAATCCCGGTGCCGAAAATATGGAGATTATAACAAAAGAGGGGGGAAAGATAAGAAAATACACCCCGGCTGATAATACTTCATCCGACCAAGGCTCCAAAGGAAAAAGGATAGGTGCGGCTTATCAGCTTGAGAATGGTGAGATAATATATATTCCTGAATAAATACTTATAATCAGTTGTGTTATGAATAAATATATGTTTATTCCGCTCCTTTTGGGGGTAGTCCTTATGATTTCGTGTGGTGGGCAAGGACGCTCTGGCTATACCGGGCACGAACAAGTGTATGTGGATTCGGCTTCGATGATCACACCTACATATGCTAAAGGTTTCAATGTGACCTATGGCAGCGACGTTACGCTCCTTGACATTAATGATCCTGAAAATCTTGAATCGGAGCAATTTCACTTTGCTTTGGTCAATAAAGACTTTGAAGGGAAAATACCCGAAGGTTATACACGTTTGAATGTGCCTATAGAATCAGCTATCTGTATGACATCGCTCCAACTCTCCAATTTTCTAAAACTTGACATACCGGAGAAAGTGGTAGGCATCACAAGCACACGCCATCTGCACAATGAGAAGATGAATCAGCAGCTAAAGAGTGGCAAAACACACAAGATAGGGATCGAGGGCAATTTTGACAACGAGGTGATAATGTCGATAAATCCGGATGTGATTTTCATCTCGCCGTTCAAACGCGGAGGATATGACGCGATACGTAATGTGGATATACCGATGGTTCCTCATCTCGGTTATAAGGAACTGACCCCTTTGGGACAGGCTGAATGGATTAAGGTTATCGGCCTATTAACCGGAAATGCAGCTAAAGCGAATTCTATCTTTGGTGAAATAGAAGCGAGATATAACGGATTAAAAGCCATGGTTGACACTGTGTCGGAGCGTCCGACCGTGTTCAGTGGAGAGATGCGAGGTGGCAATTGGTATGCGGTAGGAGGAAAGAGTTTCCTTGCACAGATGTTCAGGGATGCCGGAGGTGACTATTTCCTTAAGGATAACAAGGAGTCCGGAGGTGTGACCTTAGACTATGAGACAGTCTACACTAATGCTGCCCATGCCGACTACTGGCGTATAGTCAATAGTTTTGAAGGGGATTACGGGTATAATGTGTTGAAGGAGCAAGACAACCGCTATACTGATTTCGATGCGTGGAGAAATAAGGGAGTAATCTACTGTAATATGAAGGAGGTGCCTTTTTACGAACGTATGCCGGTTGAACCGGAAGTGGTGTTGGCTGACTTTATTCATATTTTTCATCCGGGTGTTCTTCCGAATCATCAACCAAGCTATTATCATCTGCTGAAATGAGCCGGAGCAAGACTGTAATTCTGATGATTGTATTGGCGGTCACGATTATCCTGTTTTTTATCCTGAACTTATTATTAGGTTCTGTAGAGATACCGATGTCTGACATTCTTGGAATCTTGATCGGACAGGATAATGACAATACGATATGGACTAATATTGTGCTTAAGTCGAGATTGCCCCAGGCAGCTACGGCAGCTATGGCCGGAGCGGGACTTGCCGTGAGTGGACTCTTGATGCAGACAGTCTTTCGTAATCCGCTTGCCGGGCCATCGGTGTTAGGTATAAGTTCAGGTGCCAGCCTTGGTGTGGCTTGTGTGGTATTGGTGTCAGGAAGTGTGGGAGGTATGGCCCTGAGCAAGCTCGGGGTAATTGGTGAGGTCACCATAACTCTGTCGGCAGTTGTTGGCTCTCTGTTGATAATGGCTCTCATAGCTTTTGTAGCACAAAAAGTGAGAGGCAACGTCACGTTGCTCATTATGGGCGTGATGATCGGATATATCGCCAATGCCATAATAGGTGTGCTGAAATTCTTTAGTGCGGAGGAAGATATCCGTACCTATGTAATATGGGGACTTGGTAGCTTTTCACGTGTTTCCGGTGGGCAGACCACAGTCTTTATTGTTCTGATGTGTCTGTTATTGCCCACGGCCTTTTTTCTGATTAAAACGCTTAATCTCTTGCTGCTTGGTGATTCTTATGCCCGTAATTTGGGCTTGAATATCAAGAGGGCACGTCTGCTTGTCATAAGTTGCTCCGGAGTGTTGGTGGCAGTGGTCACGGCTTATTGTGGCCCGGTGGTGTTTCTTGGTCTTGCTGTGCCTCACATATGCCGTGGACTGTTTCATACATCCAACCATGCCACTATTCTTCCCGCGTCGCTATTGGGAGGCGCTTCTTTGGCTCTGCTCTGTAATCTAATAGCACGTATGCCCGGTTTTGAGGGAGCGTTACCTGTCAACTCGGTCACTGCTCTTGTGGGTGCTCCGGTTGTGATGTGGGTATTATTTGATAAACGTAAAAACGAAGTATGATGAAGGAGGAAACTATACATCTTATTAATCTTGCTACGGGCTATCATGATAAAAAAGGTACCACAGTCATTACGAATAATATCAACGCCTGCCTTTACAACGGTGAGCTTACATGTCTTTTAGGACCGAACGGGGCGGGCAAATCCACATTGCTCAAAACCCTGACAGCTTTCCTCCCGCCGGTGAGAGGAGAGATTATAATAGAACACAAACCGTTGTGTGAATATTCCGACAGTGAATTGTCGCGGGTCATAGGAGTGGTGCTGACTGAAAAATTGGCTATAAATAATATGTCGGTAGATGAATTGGTAGGGATGGGTAGAAGCCCCTATACCGGTTTTTGGGGACGTATGGATGATCATGACCGTGAAGTAGTGGATGAGGCTATCTCGCTGGTAGGGATAGAGCATCTTCGTGGACGTATGATACAGACACTCAGCGACGGCGAAAGGCAGAAGGTAATGATAGCTAAGGCGCTCGCTCAGGAGACACCGATTATCTTCCTTGATGAGCCTACAGCTTTTCTTGACTATCCAAGTAAAGTGGAAATTATGCAGCTGCTGCAGAAATTGGCCCGCGACAGGAATAAGACAGTGTTTCAGTCAACCCACGATCTTGAGTTGGCGTTGCAGATAGCTGATAAGATATGGCTTCTTGACAAATCGCACGGCTTGACCGTAGGCTCTCCGGAGGATTTATCGCTCAATGGGGATATGTCGGTCTATTTTCATAGGGAGGGCGTAGACTTTGATATGGAGACAGGGTTATTCAGAATAGCACATGATATGCGTCACCGTATTACTTTGGAGGGTTCCGGATCGAGAGCGAATATGGTTAAGAAGGGTTTGGCACGACACGGAATAACAACCATTTCCGAGCACGAGCCCGGACTACATTTTATAAAAGTGGAACGTGACAATTATTATCTTGACAATAAGCCATATCCTTCGATTGACACTCTTCTTGAAGCTGTGGTAAATCTGGTTAATAAGATTGATGGGATAGATACTAAATTATCTACTTGATATTCAGAAAATATGAAAGGGAAAATAAATGTGGTCGGCATAGGTCCGGGTGGGATTGAGGATATGACATCAGGTGCTATAGCAGTGCTTCGGCATAGCCATACAGTGGTTGGATATAAGTGTTATATCCCCTTTATCCGATCGTTGCTTCCGGAAGATGCCACAGTGATAGAAAACGGTATGCGTCAGGAAGAGGCTCGTATAGAGAAAGCGTTTGAGATAGCTGAGAAAGGAGATGATGTTAGTGTCATAAGTTCGGGTGATGCCGGGATATACGGTATGGCTTCGTTGGTCTATGAGATGCTGAGAAAACGTGGGTGTGATATTGAGGTGGAAGTTTGGCCGGGCATAAGTGCCTTTCAGAAAGCTGCCTCTCTGTTAGGTGCGCCTATGGGACACGATTTCTGCGTCATCTCTCTTAGCGACCTGATGACACCATGGAGCTTGATTGAACGCCGGATAAACTGTGCTGCAGAGGCAGATTTTGTCACTGCGGTATATAATCCTAAAAGTCACGGACGCTATTGGCAGCTTTATAGACTTAAAGAATTATTCCTACATCACCGTGCTTCCGATACTCCTGTGGGATATGTACGTAATGCCGGTCGGGATGGTGAGAAAGTCACTTTGACAACGCTAAGGGATTTTAATCCTGAGGAGATCGATATGTTTACGGTGATAATAATCGGCAATTCCCAGTCATATGCATATGATAATCATTTTACTACTCCTCGTGGTTACCATACTAAGGTCAATATGTCGGAGAAATCTATAGGGCAGTCTATTATGATTGAAAGTTTTCGTACTATAGAGAGCGAAATGCGCAATCCTCATCTACCTTTAGGTTTAAAATGGCCTATTCTCCATGCCATTCACACCACTGCCGATTTTGATATGGAAAATATAGTCCGTGCCGATGACGGAGCTGTGGAAAGAATCTATAGGGCATTGGCAGAAGATGGTGTGAAGACAATAATCACCGATGTGACAATGGCGGCTTCAGGCATACGGAAAGGTGCTTTACAACGTTTAGGCATAACTGTAAAATGCTACCTCAATGAGCCTGCCGCTTTAGAGCTTGCTAAAAAGGAGAACATAACACGTACACAGGCTGGCATACGTCTGGCTGTTGATGAGCATCCCGATGCTCTGTATGTGTTCGGAAACGCTCCAACAGCCCTTATGGAACTGTGTAGTCTTATCCGCCGAGGAAAAGCCCGGCCGAGTGGTGTCGTTGCCGCGCCTGTGGGGTTTGTACATGTGTGCGAAAGCAAGCATATGATAAAGCCATTTAACGATATACCCAAAATAATAGTGGAAGGTCGGAAAGGGGGCAGTAATCTTGCCGCTACCTTGGTTAATTCCATACTATGTTGGCCCGATGCACAATGTCTAAAACCCGGAAGAGATGTCTGAAAAATCATTTGTAGTAATAGGAGTCAGCGATAAGCGCGATCAATGGTTTTCTCCCGATGTTTTAGAAGTGGTGAGGAGTAACAGTGTCTTTTCCGGCGGGAAGAGGCATCATAGCATTGTGCGTCAATTGCTCCCTCCGGGAAGCATATGGATTGATATTATAGTTCCGTTGGAAGAGGTATGGCGTAAATATGAAGAATATGACAGAATAGTGGTGTTTGCTTCCGGCGACCCTCTGTTTTACGGTTATGCCGTGACATTACAACGGGAGTTTCCTAACGCTGATCTGGTTGTCTTTCCAGCCTTCACCTCCTTGCAGATGTTGGCTCACCGTATGTTGTTGCCGTATGCCGATATGGTAAACGTGTCGGTCACAGGTCGACCATGGAGTGGTCTTGACACTGCGCTTATTGAGCATCGTAATTTGATTGGTGTGTTGACCGACCGTAAGAAAGGACCTGCCGAAATTGCCAAAAGAATGATCAGGTACGGTTATGACAACTATATTATATCTGTGGGTGAGAACCTTGGCCACGAAACTTCCGAGCGTGTTACAACTTTTTCGCTTAACGATGCCATACAACATAGCTTTTCGCAGCCTAATTGTGTGATACTTCAGATGACTCATCAGCGGCAACGCTATTTCGGTATTCCCGAAAAGGAGTTTTATCATCTCTTCGGAAGGGAAAAGATGATAACCAAGATGCCTATCAGACTATTGACACTTTCGATGCTTGACCTGCCACATAGAAAGTCATTGTGGGATATAGGTTTTTGTACAGGTTCAGTGTCGATAGAGGCAAAATTACAATTTCCTCAGTTGGAAGTCACGGCCTTTGAGCGCAGGGAAGAATCACGCAATCTGCTTAAGAAGAATTGCAGAAAATTCGGGGTGCCGGGTATAAACGCTGTGATAGAGGATTTTATGAATTGTGATGTGGCACTCTTTCCTCGTCCTGATGCTGTCTTTATAGGTGGTCATGGCGGGCGTTTGAAAGATATAATAGCCCGAATTATTACAGTTTTACTTCCGGGGGGAGTGATTGTGTTTAATTCTGTGACGGAGCAAAGCTGTAAGATGTTTGGGGAGGGAATTATGGAAGCCGGATTATCGATAACAGAATCTCATTCCCTCACCCTTGACAATCATAACACTATAAAAATTCTGAAAGCACAATGATAACAATAATATACCTAAATCCTGTTTCACAACGTATAGCTGAGACGTTGAGACATGAACTTAGAGACGCGGTCTCAATTCCGTATAAGGCATTCGGTATTGATGATTTTACCAGTAGTGAGGGGCTGATATTTATCGGTGCTCTTGGTATATGTGTGCGTGCCATAGCACCGATGGTGAAAGATAAGTATACTGATCCTGCGGTAGTATGTGTAGATACTGACGGAATCAATGCTATATCCGTTATGTCGGGACATATAGGAGGTGCCAACGACTTATGTCGGAAAGTGGCTCGTATAATTGGAGCAAGACCGGTTATCACGACTCAAAGTGATAATTGCGGACTATGGGCACTTGATACCCTCGCTTCAGAATTTGGATGGCGGCCGGAAGCAACTAAAGAGGAGATGAATCGGGCTATTGTTTCTCTTGTCAACGGAAAGCCTATTGGTTTGCTGCTCGAAGTTAAGGATCGGGGCACTGATTATCTGGAGAGGTCTTTGCCTCCAAATGTGAGGATAATAAAGGATACAGTGGACATAGGAGATATTAAGCTGCTTATAGCAGTGACTTATAAGGTTTTAGAAGTGCCAATCCCGGTGGTCTATTATCGTCCACGCGTATTGAATCTGGGCTTAGGTTGCCGGCGAGGGTGTAATCCGTCGGGAGTGAAGGGATATATACACGCCAATCTTACCTCACATCGGCTCAGTTTTCTTTCCGTGAAATCTCTTTCAACAATTGATCTTAAAAGAGATGAGGCGCTTGTCGCAGAGTTGAGTAGTCAACCGGAAATAGATACGGTCAATATCTATTCTGCCGATGATTTGAAAGATATACCGGTTCCGAATCCGTCAGAAAAGGTTAAGGAAGTTACAGGTGTGTGGGGTGTGGCAGAGAGCTGTGCCATTGCTGCATCCGATGGAGGCTCTCTCTTACTTGAGAAGCAGAAAGGGAAATTAGCAGAAGATTCCGACTTCACTTTTGCTGTGTCTATAGACCGAGGTGTAAAACGGGGTGGACATATAGAGATTGTGGGGGCCGGTCCGGGCGATCCCGAACTTATATCAGTAAGAGGAAAACGTTTCTTAGAGGAAGCCGACTTGATCCTATATGCCGGCAGCCTTGTGCCTGAACGCCTGACTCATTATGCCAAGCAGGGTTGTGTGGTGCGTAGTTCAGCCTCGATGAATTTGGAGGAGCAATTTAAACTTATGAAAGCCTTCTATGACCGTGATATGTTAGTGGTGCGTCTTCATACGGGAGACCCCTGTATTTACGGGGCTATACAGGAACAAATGGCTTTTTTCGACCGATATGCGATGTCTTATCACATCACTCCCGGAATCTCATCTTTTCAGGCAGCTGCCGCTGTCTTACGTTCGCAATTTACAATCCCTGAAAAGGTGCAGACAATAATATTGACCAGAGGTGAGGGACGTACTCCTATGCCGGAGAAGGAACAGCTACATAAGCTTGCTCAGTCGCAAAGTACTATGTGTATTTATCTCAGCGCAGGAATTGTAGATGAGGTTCAACGCCAGCTCCTTATGGCATATCCTCCGGAGACACCTGTGGCAGCTTGTTATAAATTGACGTGGCCCGAGGAGAAAATCTACCGGGGAGAGCTTAAGGATCTTGCAAAGCTGGTTCATGATAATAAGCTGACACTGACCACTCTACTTGTGGTCGGGGAGGCTATAGACAACAGAGAAGGGGTGTCACACCTATATAATGATAATTTCAAACATCTGTTCAGGAGATGATATTGATATTTGGAGGCACCACTGAGGGACGCTTGGCAGTCAAAACTCTGGACGAGGGAGAGGGAAGGTATTTCTATTCTACTCGTAGCGATGTGCAGAAGGTGGAGTGCGGACACGGCGAGCATATTTATGGAGCTATGGACCAAGAGAGTATGGTAGCTTTCTGCCGAAGCCACGACATTCGTCTTATTGTCGACGCTTCTCATCCGTTTGCGTCGCTTCTACACAATACTATTGGGAAAGTGGCAGAGACATTAGAGGTACCTGTCGTGAGATTGGAGCGACGTTATCCTACGGTTGATTATACCGGGATAGTTATGTGTGGCAGCTTCGAGGAGGCGATGAGATTGATGGAACAGGAGAAGGTAAAATGCTTATTAGCTCTTACCGGTGTGCAGACAATGGAACGTCTCAAACCATATTGGACAAAGCATACGACTTGGTTTCGTATCCTACGGAGAGCTGAATCGTTCAATAAGGCTTTACAGACCGGTTTCCCTACAGAACGATTAGTGTATTTTGACGACACGACTGCCAATACATCCTCTATGGTGGAACTGATTAAGCCCGATGCGATAATTACCAAGGAGAGTGGTGAGTCGGGTGGGTTCATGGATAAGATAGCAGCAGCTCGCAAATATGATATAAAGGTGTTTGTAGTGGCTCGGCCAAAATTGCCGGAGAATTTCATTGTTGTAGATGGCCGACACGGACTACGCCGTGAGATTGAAAAACTTCTGCCTGAATTTTATCAGCTTCATACCGGATTCACTACCGGCTCGTGTGCTACGGCAGCCGCAAAGGCGGCTTTGACCGCCTTAATGACAGGCAAGATCTTGAAGAAAGTTTATTTTCGGATTCCGGAGGGAGAGACAATGCATATGGACATAGAGTCGGTAATGCTGGACGGGGGCAATGCACAGGCAAGTGTAATCAAGGATGCCGGAGACGATCCTGACGTTACAAATAAAAGTCGTATAAAAGTTAAAATCTCTTATGCGTTTCACACTGGAATAAGATTTCACGGAGGTGAGGGTATAGGTACTGTCACTCTGCCGGGGTTGGGTGTGAAAGTGGGTGAGGCGGCTATAAACCCGGTGCCTCGCACTATGATCACTAACGAACTTTCCTCCCTCTACGCCGGTGGTCTTGATGTGACTATTTCACTTGAAGGGGGTGAGCAATTAGCTCTAAAGACATTTAATCCTCGGGTAGGTGTGGTGGGCGGAGTGTCAATAATCGGCACTTCGGGCATTGTGCGTCCATTTTCTCATCAAGCTTTTATAAATTCTATCCGCAGGGAGATGGAGGTGGCAATGGCGATAGATTGTCATATGGTGGTGGTAAATTCCGGTGGAAAGAGTGAACGATATATGAAAAATCTTTTCCCCGAATTACCGCAGCAAGCTTTCATACATTATGGTAATGCCGTGGGCGACACGATGCGTATTGCTCAGGAGTGTGGGGTGAAACATATGGCAATCGGACTTATGTTGGGTAAGGCGGTGAAACTTGCTGAGGGAAATATGGATACACATAGTCATAGGGTCACTCTTAACAAGGAGTTCCTTAAAATGGTGGCGCAAGAGAGCGGATGTTCGGAGAAAGTTAAATTAGTTATTGGTAAGTTGACCCTTGCTCGCGAACTCCCCCTGCTTTTGACTCCTGATGATGCACGCCGTTTCTTTTCGGCTCTTTTGAAAATGTGCCATTCAAGATGTGCCGAACTTTTCAGTGGACGGCTTGAAGCGGTCCTTATAGCTGATGACGGTGAAATATTAAATAGAATATGATTATGAAGAATGCTTTTCTAATAGCGGCTGTATCATCCGGTAGCGGAAAGACCACATTGTCTTTAGGGCTGATGAGAGCTTTAAAACGCAGAGGCTTGACTGTACAGCCTTTTAAATGCGGTCCTGATTATATCGACACGCAGTATCATTGTCAGGCTACCGGTAACAAGTCGATAAATCTCGATCTTTTTATGGCTTCTGAAGAGCATATTAAGGAGCTGTTCAGCCGATTTGGTTCACAAACCGATGTGAGTGTTGTAGAGGGAGTTATGGGTATGTTTGACGGGTATGATAAATTTTCAGGCAGTAGTGCTGACATTGCTCTTCGTCTCAGCCTTCCTGTCATACTTCTTGTCAATGCCGCTTCCACTGCATTTTCTGTGGCTGCTACTATATATGGTTTCACACGTTTTCGTGAGGATATAAATGTTGTAGGAGTTGTGTTCAATAGGGTAGCCTCGGAAAATCATTATACTTTTCTTTGTGATGCCTGCCGGGCAACCGGAGTGCCGGCTTTAGGGTATATGTCGCGTAACGAGATGCTGAAAACCCCGTCGCGTCATTTAGGGTTGTCGCTTGACTCACGTATCGAAATGGAGAGCTTTATTGAGGTGGCTGCTGATGAAGTAGACAAACACGTTGATATTGAAAGTCTCTTATCGCTTACAAAGGTAGATTTAACCGTGCCTGAAATAAGAGAAAATGAAAAAGAGGAGCCGAGTCGCGTTGTGGCTGTGGCATGTGATGAAGCGTTTAATTTCACATATCCCGTCAATCTCGAAACCTTACGAAGCAGGATTGTGTATTTTTCACCGTTGCATGACAAATCATTGCCGACCGCTGATATGATATATCTTCCCGGCGGGTATCCTGAGCTATATGCTTCGGAGTTGGAAGCCAACCTTTCTATGCGTAAGGCGATAAAGGACTTTGCTGAGGAAGGAGGGAAGATTCTTGCTGAATGTGGTGGGATGATCTATCTTACGGAGGATATTGACGGGCGGAAGATGTGTGGGGTATTGCCGTTGCAGGCCACAATGGAAGTTGCCCGGTTGACATTGGGGTATAGGAGAATTGTGTTTCCGGAAAGTGCTTTAACCCTAAAAGGTCACGAGTTTCATTATTCCCATATCAAAGAGGAAAAGAATATCAAAGAGGAAAAAACACCTCCTTCCATATCCTGTCAATTTAATGTGAAGGGGGGAAATGTAGCTACCCCTTTTTACAGATATAAAAATACAATTGCCGGATATACGCATCTTTATTGGGCGGAAACTGACATATTTAAACTTTGGAAGCAATGAAAAGAATATATACAAGGTCAGGCGATAAAGGCACCACCGCTATTCACGGTGGTGAGAGAGTAGCCAAGACAGATATACGCATCGAGACAAACGGGACTCTTGATGAACTCAATGTGGCTGTGGGTAATGTACGCACCTCATTACCTTCAGATCATCTGTGGCAATCCTATCTGCGTGAGATACAACTTAATTTAATGGTTATTATGAGCTTAGTTGCTACTCGTAGCGCAAAGCGCCATAATAATCCCAATTCTTTGCCCGATGATCTGGTGGAGGAGGTGGAGAGACTTATTGATACCATTACTTCCCAATGTACACCACCCGACAGCTTTATTCTTCCCGGTGGAACTCCTCTGGCATTACTTCTTCATCAGGCACGTGTTATAGCCCGGAGAGCAGAACGCAGATTATGGAGCTTGAATATGGAAGATCCTGTTGAGGAGATGATTCTCCAATATATAAACCGTCTTTCAGATCTATTTTTTATAATGGCACGCTATGAACTTCAACATTCCGGTTGTGGAGAGGAGGTTTGGCGTGAATTTGGATATAAACGCAGAATAAGATGAAAAGATTGTCACCGATTATGCTTGCCGGCACAGGCAGTGATGTTGGAAAAAGTCTTATTGCTACCGGACTATGCAGGATTTTCCTTCAAGACGGTTATAATCCCGCTCCGTTTAAGGCTCAGAATATGGCTCTTAATTCTTATGCAACTCCTGACGGTCTGGAGATCGGACGTGCTCAAGCAGTACAGGCAGAGGCAGCCGGAATCGCCTGTAGCACTGATATGAATCCTATCTTGTTGAAACCCTCAGGCGAGCACACATCGCAGGTGGTGATCAACGGTAAACCTTATGGTAATCGTGACGCCTATACATATTTTCGTAAGGATGGTAAAGAGGAATTACGTGAAATTGCCCATGCGGCATTTGATCGTCTACGAAGCTGCTATCATCCTATAGTCCTTGAAGGTGCCGGCAGCATTACAGAACTTAACCTGCGTGATGGCGATATTGTGAATATGTCTATGGCGAGATATGCGAATGCTACGGTGATTCTTGTGGCAGACATTGACAGAGGTGGAGTATTTGCGAGTGTCTATGGCTCAATAATGCTGCAATCTCCTGAAGACAGGCAACGTATAAAGGGTGTTATCATTAATAAGTTTCGTGGTGACCTCCGGCTTTTTGAAAGCGGCCGGATGCTCTTGGAAGAGATATGCGGAGTGCCGGTGCTCGGGGTGGTCCCTATGGCGCCACATATAGCTATCGAAGAGGAGGACTCTGTGGCTTTGGAAAGTAAGGGTAAAGTAACATCGGCAGAGAAAATCAATGTGGCTGTGATACTGTTGCCGCACATATCCAATTTTACGGATTTCAATGCGCTGGAAAGGCATCAGGATATCAATCTGTTTTATGCCACCACCTCGGATGAAATTGATGAGGCTGACATAATTATTCTCCCCGGAAGCAAGAACACGTTGGCTGACCTTCAGTTCCTGCGTAAAAAAGGCTTCTCCGGTAAGATTTTGGAGGCTCGTGCAAAAGGTAAGACAATTGTGGGTATATGTGGAGGTTATCAGATGCTGGGTCTTACGGTGACAGATCCGCAAGGTGTAGAAGGCGACATAGGCATATTACCCGGATTAGGGCTTCTCCCTGTCACTACTTGTTTGACTGCTGAGAAGGTAACCAGACAGACTCAGTTTCATTTTCTTAATTCGGATGAGGTGTGTGAAGGTTATGAGATTCATATGGGACATACAGACTCTAAAGCACCTCTGACTGTGGACACGTATGGTCGGCAAGATGGATGTTTTGTAGATACACATTGTTTCGGCACCTATATACACGGTATCTTTGACAATGTAACGGTAGTGGACTTCCTTCTTGCACCTTTCAAAAGTGATAAGAGAGCAGTTAACTGCGATTACAAAGCCTATAAGGAAGCTCAATATGATGCTCTTGCCGATTGGCTGAGACGATACGTGGATATTGAAAAACTATATAGTATTATGCAAAGCTATGATTAATGGGCACGGTGACGATATTTTCAGATATGGTGACAAGGTAAAAGTGAATTTCAGCACAAATATCTGTCAAGATATTGACCATACATCTCTGATGCGGCATCTTATGTTATTCCCCGGACTGCTTTCTAATTATCCAGAACCGGAACCGTTGAGCGTGGAGCGCTTACTTGCCGCTGAGCACGGTATAAATGAGGAGAATATAGTGGTGACTAACGGAGCTACCGAGGCAATTTATTTGATAGCGCGAAAAATGCAGGGAAAAAGATCGACAGTAATAGTGCCCACTTTTCGCGAATACCAGGATGCTTGCACAATGTATGGTCATAATATCAATTTTTTAACTGAAGATAATTTCATTGGCATTGGTAAAATAGAAGATGACAATGACGCTGTTTGGTTATGTAATCCAAATAATCCTACCGGACGTATATATGACCGTTCCCTCCTTTTGAGATTGGCTGATTCGATGCCGCACACACTCTTTATTATTGATCAGGCGTATGCGGATTATTCTGTAGCTGCCCTATTGACAGTGGACGATGTGATGGTAAGAAGAAATATAGTTCTTTTATACTCTCTTACCAAACGTTTTTCAGTGCCCGGGCTGCGGATTGGCTATGCTGTTGCACCGTTAGAAGTGACGTTAGCTCTACGCTCAATGAGGATGCCTTGGGGAATAAACTCGTTTGCCATTGAAGCATCACATTATCTGCTTGCCCATAAGAGTGATTATAAGATAGATAGCTATTTCCTGAATCAGGAGGTAAGAAGAATAGGGGAGGCTTTAAAAGTATTTGGCATATTGTCCGGTCCGACGGATTGCAATTTTCTGTTGTGTGAGCTTCCTTATGGAAGCTCAGCATCCCTTAAAGAGTGGCTCGTAAATAATAGAGGGCTACTAATACGAGATGCTTCTAATTTTGAGAGCCTGGGTAAATGTCATTTCCGAATAGCTGCTCAGAGTCCGGAGAGGAATGATTTGCTTATCAAAAGTATTGAAGAATGGATTATGTTATGACCTTATTACCCCTTCTAATAGGGTGGATATTGGATCGTCTTTTTGGTGATCCGGAGCATTTGCCGCATCCTATCGTATGGTTTGGAAAGGCTATATCGCTATTTGAACATCGTTATAATAAAGGCAAATATCTTAAGCTTAAAGGTGGAGTTGTAGCTATAATACTTATAGTCGCTGTATTTGTTCTTACTGCCTTAACGCTCAGGGTGATTTCTCCAATATGGTGGCTTGAATTGTTGGTTCAGTCATTGATGGTGTTTTATTGCTTGGCAGGCACAACGTTAAGCCGGGAGGTCAGAATGACTTTCGAAGCTGTGGATAGGTCGCTTGAATGTGGCCGTAAACAGGTGGGAAGAATAGTGGGCCGTGATACTTCGGATCTTTCAGCTCAGGAAATACGCACCGCTGCACTTGAAACTCTTGCCGAGAATCTTAGCGACGGTGTGATAGCACCATTATTCTGGTACGTCCTTTTAGGTGTGCCGGGAATGTTAACTTATAAGATGGTTAACACGCTGGACTCTATGATAGGTTATCGCACTATACGGTACAGGGAGTTCGGATGTGTGGCAGCGCGTATCGACGATATATCAAATTATATTCCCGCACGTATCACTGCTTTACTGATGATACTTGTATCGGGACGTATAGACCGACTTAGGTTTGTATGTGAATATGGCCCACGTCATGCCAGCCCGAACAGTGGTTATCCTGAAGCGGCATTAGCGGGAATACTCGATTGCAGGTTTGGTGGTCCACACGACTATTTCGGCGAGCGGGTATCTAAGCCATTTATTGGTCGGAATCATCGTGATTTCTCCATGGACGATGCCGTTAGGGCAATTGGGATAAACCGGAGCGTGGAAGTGGTGGGTATAATTTTGACAATAGCGGTCAGATGGTCAGTTCTATCACTGACCCATATGGCGGTATGGTTGTGAATAATTCCTCATAGCTCTTACCGGCGAAAGCGTTCAGGGCGTGTATGAGTATACCTCCGTGGGTAAATAATGCCACAGAAGCTGTGGAGGGTAGTTCTGACCGGAGAGTATCGATAAATTCAAGAAAACGATTCCGTTGCTGCATAGCCGACTCGCCTCCGGTGGGCACCACGTTCATATAATCATTAAACCATTCTTTAAGTCGGGTATCCTTGATTTCGGTATAGTGGCGCATTTCCCAGTCTCCGAAGTTCATTTCCAAAAGACGTTTATCTCTTATTGCATCCGGATAGCCGCAATGGTCGGCTAACCTTACACAGCGACTGAGTGGACTTGTATACACACGGTCGAATGACTGACGTTTTAATTTATCGGCTACGATGGCTGCCTCTTGTGGGAATGTATCTTTTAAAGGCACGTCTGTCTGTCCGTAGCAGGTGGCTGGCGGAACGTCTACCGAGGTATGTCGTATAAGAGTCAGTTTCATAGGTAATGATAAATGATTGTTATTCCTAAGAGCATGGATATTTCACATATTAAACAAACGGCACCGCAGCAGTCGCCCGTATATCCTCCAAGACGTTTTTTCATAAATAATATCAGCATGCCCGTGGTGGCGATAGGGAATAACCCCGATAGTAAGAATAAGGGAGTGTGAAAGGCCAATGGGAGAAGTGGAACAAGTCCGGAAAGGCTTACTATAAACAATTGTTTAGGCGACATCAGGACATAGGTAATCTTATTCTTCGCCCCTTCGGGACGGGCATATGGCAAGAGGTTGGTGAGCTGTGCAGCACACGCTTTGGCAAAACTATCGGCTGCCAGTAATCCAAGAGCCGCTATGACAACCGGTAACGAGGATAAGAGTGAAATGAACCAAAGATAGTACAAGATCAATCCGATTACGCCGAAGGTGCCAATATGTGAATCTTTCATAATTAAGAGGATCCTTTCCTTGGAGTGCCCTCCTCCAAAACCGTCGCAGAAATCGGCAAGCCCGTCTTCGTGCAGGCTTCCGGTCATTAGCGTACGCCCCGTAAGGGCGAGTATGACAGCTGGCAATATAGGTAGGATATATGCTGACAACCACAGTAACAATGCTGTTACGCCTCCGGTAACCCATCCTATGAGTGGCCAATAGACCACCACCGAGGAGTAGCCTGATTCAGGGATATTTATCCATCTCCATACCGGGATACGGGTAAAGAAAGTAAGAGCTGCCGCAATGCGTCTCATCAGAAATATTTGGTTACGTTGACTGATCGGAAAGAATCCATACTATTTATCATCCTCACCGCTGAATCGATAATCGGGTAGGCACACACGGCTCCTGACCCTTCCCCAAGACGTAAGTCGAGATGGAGCAACGCTTTCACTCCCATTGCCTCCAGCATCAGCTTGTGTCCGCTTTCATCGCCCTGATGTCCGAAGATGGCATAGTCCATCACTGTGGGGTAAAGCTGAGAGGCGGCAAGGATAACGCTTGTCATGATGAAGCCATCTATAATTATTGTCATTCCAAGTTCTGCTGCTTTTAGCATGCCACCTAAAGCCATTACCATCTCATATCCTCCGAACCACGCTATTTTGTCCTCAGTGGTATCTTTACCTTTATAATTGGCTATAGCCTTTGAGAGCACTGCATGTTTATGGCGTATTCCGGTGGTATTAAGTCCTGCACCTGCACCGATACATTTCTCAAGAGGTATTTCGGTAAATAGGTGCATCCATATTGCAGATGGGGATGTGTTGCCGCTGCCCATCTCTCCAAAACTTATGATGTTGCAGTCGGTTGTATTATGTATATTTTCTACGATTTCGGCACCGCGTTCTATTGAAAGTTCCATTTCTTCATTTGCCATCGCGGGCCCCGTAAGAAAGTTGCGCGTGCCTCGTCCCACTTTCATGTCTATAATCTTATGCCCTGCAGGGATATCGTAATCCACTCCGGCATCTACCAGCACCAACTGAAAGCCGTGTTGTTCGCAAAGGAAATTTATACCGGCACCCCCCTTTGAGAAATGACTCAGCTGCTGCCAGGTGACTTCTTTCGGAGATACGCTTACACCCTCCTCCAAAATTCCATGATCACCTGCGAAAAGCACATTGTGTGGTGATCGAAGTTCAGGAGTAAGGGTATTCTGAATCATACATATTTGTTTGGCTATCTCCTCTAATCTGCCCAATGAGCCTTTTGGTTTGGTGAGATTATCTATTTTGTCGGTAATTAACAATTCCGATTCACGGTTGAGGGGAAGGATATTAAATTTTATCATCTATATTTATTTTATTTTTACGGGAATACCTGAGATTATCATATACACTTCTTCGGCTTTAGCCGCTACAAATTGGTTGAGCATGCCTTGGAGATCAGCGAAGTGTCGCTGCATATCGTTGCCGCTGACTCCTCCGAGACCTACTTCGTTGGTAACGATAATAATTGTGGCGCCGGTAGACATCAGACCGTCAATCTCTCGTTTGATTTCATCGTATGCGGCATCTATTGATTCATCCATTTCGAAAAACCAGTTTGTTGCCAATAATGTCAGGCAGTCGAGTAGAACTGTGTCTGAGGAGGTGAAAGTATGCTGTGAGATATGGAGTGGACTTTCGAGATTATGCCATCTCTGTTTACGACGTTGCCTATGGGCATCGACGCGCCGTTGCATATCGGAATCGAACACACGCGCTGTGGCAAGATATATGGGTCGCTCTGCTAAGCTCAACGTCAACTGTTCGGCAAATAAGCTTTTCCCTGAGCGTTGACCACCCGTCACCATTATTACTTTTGTTTTTTTCTGATCAGGCGTTTTATCCATAAATAGTATCCTGTAATAGGTAGTGATGCACCGATAAGCACTGTAAGAAGATATATAATCTTTGAAATCCAGCCAAACCATGACCCGACATGTAAAGTATAAATCCAACCCTTTATTTGGGTGGCTTTTGCTTTTTCCGAATAAGAGGTCAATGAACTGACTTGTCCGGATGATACGTTGAATTTATATGTATCATATGCTTGTTGGTTGCCACTGCCTCCTATAACCACATCGGCCTCCCCTTGGTATATGCGTATCTCTTTATCGGGATTTTTTGCTTTAATCTTTCTATAGGCTATTTCCCAAGCTGTAAAATTCTCAGCGGGTGTTTTGTGGAGGGCTGACTTTGCCGGTTGTGTGCTGAATATGGCATAAAAAGCTTTTCTATACCAGCCGAACGACCAATTTAATCCCGTTAATATACATATGGCCAGTATTAAGGATGTGATAGCTCCTCCTACACAGTGGAAATCATGCCAAAAACGGTAAGCTCCGTGTTGGGTGGAAATAGAGAGTTTACGTTTCCACATTCCTTCTGCAGGCCACCATACTATTAACCCTGAAATTATTATGGCTAACATAGCTATGGTGGTTATGCCTATTATCATTTTTCCTGTTGTGGCACCGAATGTGCTATCTGCTTTAGCCTTTCCGAATAAGCGACGATGGGCTGCACTGGCGAGTTTGAATATTTCCGCTCTTTTATATTCTCCGATCACCTTACCGGTGTATTGGTCAACCCATACGGCAGCCATGGCCGGTTTATTTAGCATAATTTTGTATGCATGATTAGGATTGCTGTAAGTGGTAATTCCAATTATTTGTTTCCCTTTAGGAACTTGCTTCTGTGCTAAAGTCAAAATAGAGTCTAAGGGTAATTCCGACCGTCCGAGGGGAGTGACTTCAGCCTGACCTATATGACCGAAATCGCGTTCAAAAATCAGGATGGCTCCGGATAGGCACATCAATACTGCAATCAGTCCGAAAGGCACCGAAAGCCAAAGATGGATAAGCTTGAAAACTTTCTTATTCATAACTAATTATTTTGTTCCAGAAATAATCTTTTAGTCATATTTCAATAAGGCAGGTTTCCTGACTTAGCCCATCTCTGACCGGCCTTCCCTCCTTTTCCCCGATTCTTCTCATTTAAAGGAGCGGGGTATTGTTTTAAGGAAGTGACCGTTGAATTGGTCAGAGACTCATATAGGCATTACAGTAGCTGGCACTGTGTCGGATTCACACCGACTTCCCTCTCATCTGCAATCATCTTTGCAGATTCACCTAATTGTATTGCAAAATTACACAAATTTATTGATTCCTTAGCAAGAATCCGATTGAAAATATGTTATCGCGATATGTTAATCGATGTGTGAG
>CAMWTL010000003.1 GCA_947177145.1 uncultured Porphyromonadaceae bacterium | reverse complement strand
TCCATCTTCTGATGCCATTGCTCCGTGCGGTTCTTACGGTTTCCTTGCAGTTCACGTATGGCTTTGCGTATGCTCCAAAGGGTAGGATAATCGGGATGTGCCTCGAAACGTCGTTCATATGTGAAACCGAGCATCTTATCGTTCACACGTGACGGATTGCCGATGCGGAGCACGTGTATGCCTCTGTCTACAAGTTTCTCGCAAATCCAGTCTACTGCCATATTGCTTTGGGCGCACACGAGCACCTGGCTCTCGCGCCGTAACGTTTCGTTGATAGCCTCTACGAGTGTGGTGGTCTTGCCTGTTCCCGGAGGTCCGTGGACAATAGCTACATCCTTTGCATAGAGCACCTTGTTTACCGCATCTTCCTGTGTCTTGTTGAGATAAGGGAAGCGCATAGGCGCAAAGGCTAACTCGCCCACTTTCCGCTTGGAATAGAAAAGGTCACGAAGTTGTCCGAGTCGTCCTTTTGCTTTCAGAGTGTAATCTATCGCTTCAAACATAGTGCGGTAGGTGGTCTCATCGAAGGAGAGCATCACACCTGCAATCGGTGCCGAGGATAGACGGGTGGTGTCGGCAGATTCAGGTATAGCCACAATCATACGGTCGCCATCAACATAGCTGACAGTGCCTGTGAAGGGAAACACCGGCTTATCGTCGAGTTCATTGGATAAGGTAAAGAACGCCACGGGTCGTCCGAATTCAAAGTTGTGGTCAACGTCGGTGTCTTCCGTACGTAAAACTTCGAGCACTCTCTGATTCAGTGAATTATAGTATATGCGCCCTGTCTTTATGCGCAGCCAGGCGTTTCCACGCTCAGCGAGGCGTGAGAAACCGATTCTTCCGGTGAGTTGTGAGAAAGCTGCCTTTTCCGCGTCATATTCAATCTGAAGAAGGCGACGTTGCTCAAGAAGCGACTGTGTAGATGTGGTCATATTGCAATCATAATACTTTAAAGGTTGGCAATCGTGAGATTACCAACCTTTTAAAGTACAGGAAGTGGGACTCGAACCCACACAGCCGGTAAAGGCCAAAGGATTTTAAGTCCTTCGTGTCTACCATTCCACCATTCCTGCAACTCTATACATATGGAACAATTTTTCTTTTCGATGCAAAGATAGCTAATTTTTTGTTTATTCTGCTCCTTTAATCATTATTTAACATATGACTGCATAGTTTTGGCAGTGATGCCGACTAATTTTGCATTGTAATTCCAAAATCCACATTGCTAAAGCGGTTTAGGAGCCAATAAAATGTAGGATTTCGGTTTAGGGGAGGATAGCCTGGAGTAAAATATAAAATTAGGATAAGAAAAAGGAGAATCATTATGGATAGAATGAACAAGGAGATACAATTGGATAAGATGGAGAAGGAGTGGAGCAGACTGCGTACAAATAAGGAGAAGGAGATGGATAAAGTGAATCCGAGAAAGGACAGTATGCGAACCAAGATGATCCGTAAGGGCGACCGTATCTTTGCACGTCTTACAATGGGGGCAAGAACCGTCATCGAATTTATGATAGATAAGGTGGAGAGTATGACCGATCTCCTGCTTGAGGTGCATCGGGCTACGGCAGGGATTCGCGGCTTGTGTAAGCTTTACGTACGCAATCAGAGCCGTGGTTGGGCACAGGAACGTCCCTTAATGCTTTACGGCTCTCAATCCGCCGGGGCTGCTTCAAGAGCTGCGGGAAGTCCAAACGTCAGAGTGGCTACTTCTCCATTCAGTTATTATTCACATATGCAGTTTCCTTGGGAGACTCATTGATCAGGGGTTGTAGAGGTCTTTGTTGTAGAAGTCGAGTATGGCGTTGGCGTTGGCTAATGCCTGTACTGCGCGACTCTGCGGATTTATAGATATGGCTTTGAGATAATCGTTGATAGCCTTCGCACGGTGACCCAGTGCCCAATGCCGCAGACCGCGTAATGTATATGCGTCATCCTCATTGGGATGAGCAGCTATGTAGAGGTCAAGAGCTTCCACTGCCTCTGCGGTCGGTAATGCAGATATATTTTCGAGGGTCATACTCATTTAGTTGATTCAATCAGGTGGATAAGGTAATACGGGTTGACTTTACAGGCTCATCAAGAAACAGGGAGGCGAGGGCATTGAATTTGTCGGTGCTTTCGGTAGTGAGATATTCGATAGTGCCGCCACGGCTTATTCTCCCTTCAATCTCCGGGTGGCGATGCAGGTAGTCTTCAAGACTTTCCGCTACACGTGCTCCTTGTGCCAAGACGTGTACTTCATCTGGAGCATATTTAAGAATCTTGGGAAGCAGGATAGGGTAGTGGGTGCAGCCCAATACGATTGTGTCGATAAGCGGATCCATATCCATAAGTTGCGATATGTATTTCTTCACAAAATAATCCGCACCGTCTGATTGTGCCTCGTTACATTCCACCAATGGCACCCACATAGGACATGCAAGCTCCGTTATCTTCATCTTAGGGGCTATCTTCTCCATTTCCAGAGCATATGAATGGCTGGCGACGGTGCCCCGTGTAGCGAGAAGACCAATATGTCCTGTCTTGGTAAGACGGGGCAGAATCTCAATGGTGGGACGTATCACCCCCAACACGCGGCGTGTGGGATCCATACCGGGAAGGTCAATCTGCTGTATGGAACGGAGTGCCTTTGCAGAGGCCGTGTTGCAGGCAAGAATCACCAATTGACAACCACGTGCGAACAAGGCTTTCACCGCCTCCAAAGTGAAATCATAAACGATGTCGAAAGAGCGTGAGCCATAAGGAGCACGTGCATTGTCGCCAAGATATATATAATCGTATTGAGGAATACGGTTACGGATCTCCTTGAGGATTGTCAAGCCGCCATATCCGGAATCAAAGACGCCGATCTTCATGTTGGGGATAGCCACAGTAGGAATGGAATTACGATATTAAGAAATATTACTGATAAGCAGGATTAGAAAAAGCGGGACCCATGTCCCGCTTTTACATTTGTTATCTGTGATTGACGGATAAGCTTTATTATTTGATACCCATTTTAGCTTTCACATCATTAGTGATGTCAACTACAGGTGCATCAAAATAGTAGGTGAGCTGTGGGTTTTTATCCTGAATAAGCGAATAGCTTCCCTCTTTACCTACCGCCTGAATGGCTGTCTGTATCTTCTGGTAGATAGGAGCCATCAGCTCTTGGTACATACTCTGAAGATGCTGCTGTGCCTCACCGCTGAACTGCTCAAGTTTAGCTTGGTAATCGGAAAGCTCACGTGCCTTACGTTCACGGATGGCGGGAAGTTCGTCCTGGCTCATGTTCTGGAACTCCTCAACCCTGCGCTTCATTTCCTCCTGGAGTTTTCCCAATTCCTCTTCGTATTTCTTTTGGGTCTCCTCTAACTGTTTTGAAGCTTCGGTAGTCTCAGGCATTTTTGGAACAATTTCGTTGACATCAACAAGACCGATTTTGAGGGTCTGGGCGGAGGCAAGCATCGGGATAAGAAGAGCTGCCACCAACAAGATTTTCTTAAACATTACTTTTAGAGTTGTTTTTTAATTTATTTTCTTGAATTTTTATTTTTCATTTACTGTCGGTAATCCTCATAAGCTGACTCGGAGAGCCGAGTCTATGCGGATTTTCTATCGTCAGTGCAAAGTTACTGAAATTATTTGGAATAACCCAATTTTGCGAGCACTTCGTTGCTGACATCTATACGCGGAGAGGCAAATACGATGCTTTGGGAGGAGGCACGGTCGAAGATCGTCTGATAGCCCTTTTCCTCAGCCACCGCTTTCACTGCGTTGTAGACATCCTCCTGAATCGGCTTCATAAGCGATTGGCGCTTCTTGTAAAGCTCTCCTTCAGGTCCGAAATACTTGTAGCGGAGGTCGGTTGCCTCTTTCTCCTTAGCCACTATTTCCTCCTCGCGTTTCTTCTTCTGGTCGTCGGTAAGGAATACCATATCGCTCTGGTAATTCTTATACATGGTCTCAGCCTCCTGTGAAAGCTGGTTGACCTCTTTCTCCCAACGCTGCGACACCTGGTTGAGCTGCTCGTTTGCCATCTCATAAGCAGGCACATTACGCAGGATATAATCCATATCTACCAGGGCAAATTTCTGCGCTGACATAACTCCGACGCCGCATAGGACGATAAGGAGTGAAAGTATGATCTTTTTCATATCTATTCTGTTTAGTGTTTTACTTATAGACACGTCCGGGACGCTAAAGTTTAAACGAATGACACGCAGATGGAGTTCAACAAGCTATGCAGCTTAGAATTCCTGACCGAGCACGAAGTGAAGCTGGCTACCACCGCGACGACCCCACACCTTGTCGAAACCATAGCCCCAGTCAATGCCGAGGAAACCGAGCATCGAGAGATATAGACGCACACCCACACCGGCACTGCGCTTGAGATTGAATGGTGAGAAGTCTTTCACCGAAGTCCAACAGTTGCCTGCCTCGGCAAACGCGAGGGCATAGATGGTGGTTGCGGGCTGGAGCATGAAGGGGAAGTGCAGCTCCATACCAAAACGTCCATAGGCATAGCCTTCATAACCCCACGGGGTGAACTGTCCGTTCTCATAACCACGCATAGCCACGGTCTCTGTAGCATAGGTGTAGCTTCCCGACATACCGTCACCACCGAAGTAGAATGTCTCAAACGGGGTCTTGAAGAACTTATTCCAAGAGCCGAGGAGAGCGAAGTCGGCACGGGTCATCATCACGAGGGTCCATTGTCCCTCCGGGTCAGTAAGGGGAGTGTAGGTCTTGCTCTTGAAGTTGACTTTCCAGTACTCAATCCACTTGTAGAGCTGCTTTGCGGCTGCTTCACGGCTTTCAGTGTCAGTATTGGTACGCTGTGACAGTTTTGAAAGCTGTTCCCAATTCTTATGCTTTGAGAAGAGCTTCGCCGGAGGAGTTAGCGTAAGGTTTACAGAGAAGGTCGAACCACGACGCGGATAAATGGGCTGGTCGATACTTGAGCGAGACAGCGACAACCCGAGAGAAAGTGAATTGGAGACACCGTTGCTCATGTAGTAAAGGTATTCCCAGTTTTTAAGATAATACCAGCGATAGGAGAGCATTGCCTGGAACTGGAAATAGTCGTCAGGCCAAGTAAGACGTGTACCGAATCCTGCACTTACACCTGCCATCTGAAGCACCTTGTTAGGGTCGTAGGCATTTTCGAAGTAATAACTGCTATTATATCCCTGATTGTAGCCATAGGGATTGTAGTACATGTTGTAATAGCCGCTATTGAAGTATGAACGGTTGTAGAAGCTGGAGTTGATACCTGTGGAGCGACTGTAATCAAGACTCACCGAAAGGGAGTTGGGGCGTTTGCCGCCGAGCCAGGGATCAAAGAAGGAGATACTGTAGCTCTGATAATACTTCGCATTGGTCTGTGCCGAGATAGAGAAGGTCTGTCCGTCGCCACGCGGAATAATGCCACGGTAAGAACCGGGGTTGAAAAGATTCTTTATAGAGAAGTTGGAGAACGAGAGTGCTACCTGACCGGTGACACCGCTCTGACCCCAGCCGAATGAGAGCTGAACCTTATCGTTGGCTTTACTTTCAAGACCGAACACGATGTCTACAGTTCCGTTCGACTCGTCCGGCTCCGGCTGGATGTCCATAGTCTCCGGGTTGAAGTGACCGGATGCCGCGATTTCACGAGCCGACTGCATAAGGTCGCGCTTTGAGAAGAGATCGCCCGGGCGGATGCGGAGGTCGCGGCGTATAACCTTCTCGAAGAGCTGGTCGTTGCCGTTGATGATGACCTTGTTGATACGCGCCTGCGGACCCTCAATCACCCTCATCTGGAGCGCGATGCTGTCGCCGTTGATATTCTCCTCGATAGGCACGAGTGAGAAAAATAGATAGCCGTTGTCGAGATAAAGGTTGCTGACGGCATCGTCATCCTCACGGGTACGCTTCTCAAGCAGCTTCTGGTTGTAGACCTCACCGGGATATATGCCGAGGATAGCGTTAAGGGTCTCGGTGGGATAAACAGTGTTGCCTACCCAGTTGATGTCGCTGATGTAGTATTTCTTACCCTCTTCCACGTCGATATACACATCCACCTCCTTGTCGTCATAGCGCACTACGCTGTCAGAGACGATACGTGCGTCGCGGTAGCCCAACTCATTGTATTTCTCAATGATGCGGTTCTTGTCGTCGGCATAGTCGATGTCGACAAACTTCTTCTGCTTGAAAAGATTGAGGAGATTGCCGTTTTCGTTGGTCTTCTTCATGGCGTTCTTCACCTTACGGTCGGAGAGCACCTCATTGCCGCCTATGTATATCTTATGGACTTTCACCTTATTGTGCCGGTCGACATTCACATCAAGGATAACGTTGTTTTCCTGCGACACATCGGGCACTTGACGAATATTTACCACAGCGTTCTTGAAACCCTTGGCACTGTAGTAATCCTTTATAATCTTTGTGGCACGCGCCACGATATTAGGCGTGATCTGCTGGCCCGGCACCATTCCGAGGCGTTCGGTAATATCTTTCTTCTCGCCGCTCTTGGCACCGTTGAATCTCATCTCCGACATACGTGGCTGCTGGCGGAGGTGTATGGTGAGCCACACCTTATCGCCATAGATCTTGTCGGCGGTAATGTTCACTTTGGAATAGAGACCTTGGCGCCAAAGACGTTTCGTGGCATTGGTAAGCGCGTCGCCCGGCACCTCGACCCTTTCACCCACCGATAGACCCGAATTTGCCACGATGATATAATCGTCGACATGGCTTATACCCTCCACATTGATTCCGGCTATCTCGTAAGAGCGCGGTATGGGGGAGTAGATTATGTCGGGATTATAGATGGTGTCGTTGGCCACAGCAGGGGCCTGGGCAAGACCGCTCAGTGAAGAGGACCCTGCCATCAAAAATGAGATTAATGAAACCTTGATCAGATTATTCATTCTGAAAGAGTAGTTATTCGTTGTTCTGCACTTGCTCGCTTGTTTTGCCGAAACGTCGCTCGCGGTTCTGGAAATCGAGGATAGCATCCACATATTCTTCATTTGAAAAATCGGGCCATAACACAGGGGTGAAATATAGCTCGCTGTAAGCTATCTGCCAGAGTAGATAATTTGATATGCGTTCTTCTCCACCGGTGCGTATCAGAAGGTCGGGATCGGGAATGCCTGCCGTGGTGAGGTGGTTGGAAAACACCTGTTCTGAAATCTCGTCGGGATTAATTTTTCCCTCAGCTGCCATACGTGCCAACTGGCGTGCGGCTTCGGTAATTTCCCATCTGGAGGAATAGCTGAGGCACATATTAAGCTGTAGCCCGGTGCAGTGTGCTGTGGTGTCGCGTGCGTAGAAGAGGCGTTTACGCGGCTCCTCAGGAATACGTTCGATATCGCCGAGCAGATGGATACGCACATTGTTTTCCAGCAGCTCAGGCAGCTCCCGCTCGATAGCCCAGCCGATGAGGTACATCAACGTGTCGACCTCAGCTTGCGGACGATTCCAGTTTTCTGTGGAGAAGGCATAGAGCGTAAGATATTTGATGCCGAGGTCAGACGACATCTTTGTGACACGATGCACGGTAGAGACTCCTTCGGCGTGTCCGTCGGAGCGTTCGAAACCTTGCCGTTTAGCCCAACGGCCGTTACCGTCCATAATCATGGCGACATGCACCGGGATACGGTCTTTATCGAGAGATGCTATTTTCTTCTGAAGTTCGTCCATTGTAGATCAGTCTTTGTAGTTGCATACGGCACAACGTTTGCTGAATTCATAGCTCACGGTGAAGGTGAGGGTAGAATACCAGTCGGTGTTCTTCATGAAGGAGCTTTTTATTCCGATGGGGTCATCGAGGGCAGAGCCGTCGAGACGGTCGGTGAAAGTCTTCTTCATCAGGAACTCGAGACCGAGGTTGAGTCGCCTGGATGGTTTATATTTCACTCCGAAGCCTATCGGGATGTTGAGGGCAGCGCCAAAGTTTCCTCCGACGCTCCACGCCGTCACACCGAGTCCGGCTGTGATGTAAGGAGATAGTCTTTTCAGTTTCCTGTATGACTCGCCCATTCCATAGCTGAAGAAATTAAACTCAGCCAATTCTCCCAGTTCATAGAACGTGGTGGAGAATTTATAGGTCCGGTCGTCGGGAAACACGTTGGTCATCTTAGCGGAATTGCCCGAAAGCGCACCGATATAGATGTTTGATTTGAAAGCCCAGCGAGGATTGGCGATATATCGGAGCAGCAGTTCCAAATCCCATGAGGGGGAGGTCCAGAGATTGGAAGTGTTGGCATCGCCAAGGTAGCCGGTCATTCCTAACCCTCCTCCCGCATCAAACCTATAGTCTTCCTGAGCGGATGCCCATAAAGCGGAGAGCGACAGGAGAATTGCAAGCAGATATGCTTTCATCAGAAGAGAGGTGTGAAAGCAAGCCGAGCCATTACGCCTCTCCAGATTGTGTCGGAGAGAGCGCCGTCAAGCTCATGTCCGCCGATTAGATAGATATAAGGACACTCCCAGGTGATGTCATATCCGTCTATGGTGTAGACCGGCTTAAGCCATCGTCCGGCTTTCGCTGATGGGGTGGATTTCCAATAGTCGGTGAGGTCGGCTGTAAGGGGTGTAGCCATTACCACACCGTCGGCTGCCTCAAGGTATGGTATGTAATCCGGCAGTTTCATAAGAGCGGAGCCGGGTCGCCAGGTCACACCGTTATCGTAGGAGCAGTAGACTATATCATTAAAGCTGTCGTCGGCTTCACGTCCGCCAATCATGAACCATACATCCGCCTCATATGGTCTGAAGATGTCTCCCGGACGACGGTTGTTGACATAGCTCACTAAAACGGGGGATTTTATGGCAGGGGTGGATATGTCGTCTATGGTAGTCCATATGTTGCCGTCGAAAGCCCATGTTGCGCTTGATAAGGTCATATCCGGCTTCACGCCGCCCACGAAGAAGGCTGTGGGCATTTCCGACCATTCGCTTGCCACTGAAACCAGGGCACTTCTGCCGGAGATGGGAAATTCAGGATCCACAGAAGTGTCGGCAATGTGTGAGTTGGCAGGATAGTGGCAGTGAAGAAGCCCGTTGTCGGTCTGCTTCACACCTAATATGCAATCAAGATACGGACCTACGATGGTGAGCCATTTCTCATCTGTAGGTGTCCAGTCGGCACCGTCGACAGAGGTGTATAGCGTGCCTGTGTCGTCAAGTAGCCAAAGGGCATCCGTGCCGGCGGTAAGCGATGCTATGTCGGGCACGAATGGCAGTGAAAGTTCACTCTTGTCCCATACACCCTTGAAAAGGTCGGAAGAGGATGCGAGGGTTAGCTCCCCATTGTTCTCCTCAATGATGGAGACCACTTTCTCTTTGAAAGCTACGGAGTGTTGTCTGACCGGATTGCCGTAACGCGAAGGGAGCTTTGCAACGGCAAGATGATCCCACATCAGTGAATCGGGCTTCTGGGTATGTACGTTCACCTTCAGACGATAGGTATATTCTGTCGTCTGATCATAAGCAGTGACTTTGAGGGATACATTTTTAGAGAAGTCGATACTATCGTTCGCATTCTTGAGATAATCGAAAGTCTGATCCTCCTTCCCGGCTTCGCTTACCACAATCTCAGCCTTCGACATAGTGGTCATAAAAGTGATCACAGGAATAAGTTTGGAGACTTTTGTGCCCAACGGCAGCGAATCGGCATTAAAGATCACACCGTTGTTTAGGTCGATTGAGAAGAATACGGAGTCGAGGTCGGAGAGGACCTTGGTGTCAGCCTTAAGATTGAAACTCTTCACAGCCACAGTGGAAACAGTGACTGCAATTTCATCCGTATCCTTCGACTTTTCATTGCAAGAGGTAGCTGACCCGAGCAGCATAAGCGCTGCCGGAATCAACAGGGACGATTTTTTGAAAAGTGATTTTTTCACTATTGTTTACATTGGTTAGCGTGTGTACTGTAAGCCCGGTTGAGTTAGGAGGCGGCAGGGCACACTTATTACAATCTGCAAAATTAGTATTTCTTGGTGAAATATTCAGCAGAAAACGCTCGTATTTTAACAAATAAGTGTTTTTTAGAGCTTTTTAACGTCTGAAAACGGTTATGACGTTCTCTCGGCCCACCTCTCTGCTTACGGATTTCAACCCGTCAGGAAGAGCCGGTGCGGGCAGACCCTTGCCAAGCGTGACCGGGGCGGTCTCAATCCTTATCTCATCATATAATCCCTCTTTAATGAAGCTCTTGAGCAATGTCGGACCCCCCTCTACCATTATGGAGTTGATGCCTTGCCGGCGCACCTCTTCCATAAGTAAAGGGAGATTTTCATCGTGTCCACATTCGATTTTCACGGGATTGTGTCCAGCCCAAAGACGCACATCGAGGCGCGGACGGTCGATAAGGCGTGTGTGTGAACCCACCATAATAGCTTGGCTGCGGGCACGCTCCCTATGCATCCATACGGAGGAGAGAGCGTTGGAAAATTTCACCGGCTTCGGATTCCCTTCACTATCAATGGCTGCCATAAACCCATCGGCACTCTGCGCCCATTTAAGCTGTATCCAGGGACGAGGATTGAGCTGTGCTGTCATAAAGCGGGCATTGATGTCAAGACATTCTTTCAGCAATACATTTTCAATGACCTCGACCCCAGCCTCACGCAACATCTTGATTCCCCTGCCCGCTACGAGAGGGTTGGGATCGGGGGCTCCTACCACGACACGCGGTATGCCGGTCTCGATTATAAGTTTGGAGCACGGCGGTGTCTTGCCGTAGTGGGAGCATGGCTCAAGGGTTACGTAGATGGTTGCATCTTTCAGGAGATGGCGGTCTGCCTCCTTTACGGAGGCTATAGCGTTGACTTCGGCATGGGGACCTCCGTAGGTGCGGTGAAAGCCTTCACCGATAATACGTCCGTCGGCGACGACAACAGCCCCCACCATAGGGTTGGGGGCTGTTCGTCCTTCGCCGCCACGGGCAAGCTGAAGTGCCCGGCGCATATATTGTTCGTGCATGGCGACTGTGTATGGTTAATTATTTGCTTTCAAAACCTCTCAGGCGCAGGATAGCGTGCGAGTCGGGTTTGTGGCCACGGAATTTCTCGAAAAGTACCATCGGATCTTCTGTGTCGCCGCTCTCAAGGATATATTTCTTATATTTCTCGGCATTCTTCTTGTCGAACACGCCCTTTTCCTCAAACTGCTCCCAGGCATCTGCTTCAAGCACCTGGCTCCAGAGATATGTATAGTAGCCGGAGGCATAGCCGTCGTCGCCGAAGATATGTTTGAAATAAGGTGAGCGGTAACGGTAGGTTATCTCCTCGGGCATACCGATTTTCTCGGCGAAGGCGGCTTCAAATCCCGGTACGTTGACACCGTTGCCGTCGGTCTGTCCCCAAGCAAGGTCGAGAAGGGCAGCTCCGGCAAGCTCGGTAGTCACGAAGCCCTGGTTGAATTTTGAAGATGCGTTGAGTTTCGCTATGAGTTCGTCAGGAATCACCTCGCCTGTCTTATAGTGGCGGGCATACTCTTTCAGAAGTTCGGGAGTCCAGGCGAAGTGCTCGTTGAGCTGGGAACTCAGCTCAACATAGTCGCGGTCAACATTTGTACCGGCGATGGAGCGGTAAGGTGCCTGAGAAAGAATTGACTGGAGAGCGTGACCGAACTCGTGGAAGGTCGTTTCAACCTCGTCTATGGTAAGGAGGGCAGGGGTGTCGCCTGCGGGGCGTGTGAAGTTGCCGATATTATATACGATGGGACGACGCTCGCCATCTTCATAGAGACCGCAGCTCTGCATCTGCTCCATCCAAGCACCCTGACGCTTTGAGGCGCGGGGGAAGTAATCGGTCATAAACACAGCCACATGGTCGCCGGTCTTGGCATCCTGCACTTCGTAGACAGTCACCTCATCCATATATTTAGGAGCATCCGGCATCTCCACCATCTTTATGCCGTAGAGACGCTCGGCAGCGGAGAAGAGTCCTTTGATAACATTGTCGAGAGCAAAATACTCACGCACCTCGTTCTCATCTATATCGTATTTCTGCTTCTTCACCTTCCCTGCGTAGTAATAGTAATCCCAGGGTGCTATTTTGAAACCGCCGTTTTCAGCATCCACGATAGCCTGCATGTCTGCCACTTCCTCGTGGCTACGCTTTACAGCCGGCTCAAACACCTGGAGAAGAAGATTGGTGGCAGCTTCGGGTGTCTTAGCCATCACTCGGGAGGTCATCATCTGCGCGAAGTTGTCGAAGCCCATAATCTTGGCTTTCTCGGCACGTAGCTTCACAATCTTCTCGATCACGGGATAGTTATTGTATTCGCCGTAAGAAGCGAGATTGGTATAGCCTTTGTAGATGGCTTCACGCAGACCACGGTTTTCTGCATTCTGAAGTACCGGGAGACGGCTTGGAGCCTGTAAAGTAAATACCCACAGTCCTTCGAGCCCACGGGCCTTTGCCTCATCGGCAGCCTGGGCTATTGAGGATTCGGGAAGTCCGGCGAGGTCAGCCTGGTCGTAGACTGTAACGAAGAAGTTATTAGTGGCGTTGAGGAGATTCTTGTTGAACTGGATGAAAAGCTTGGAAAGCTCATCGTTCACTTTGATAAGTTCGGCTTTCTTCTCAGGAGAGAGTGCAGCTCCCTGCTCCTCAAACTGACGGTAGTATTTCTCTACCACGCGCTTCTGAACATTGGTGAGCCCGAGGTGGTCACGGTTGTCGTAGACGGCTTTCACTCTTTGAAATAGCTGCTCGTTGAGGTTAACCTGATTGGAAGCCTCATTGAGGAGGGGTATAGCTTCTTCTGCCATAGTGGCGAATTCTTCAGTGGACAGTGCGCTGTCATAATGATAGAACACGTTTGCCACGCGGTCGAGTATAGGCGAGAGGTTTTCGAGAGGTAGGATAGTGTTGTCGAAGTCGGGCAATGCACGGTTGGCAGTAATTGCGAAGAGATTCTGTTTCTGCTCCTCGATTCCGGCTTTGATGGCGGGGATGAAGTCTGAGGTCTTAATCTGTTCAAACGGAGGGATGTGATATTTCCCTGTGTAGGGGGTCAGAAATGGATTGGCAGTGTTGTCAGCCATTACTGTCGGGATTGAAGCGACGGAGAGCACAGCTATCGCCGCAAGTTTAAGAAATTGTTTCATATTTTGGTTGATGGTTTAGGGTTATTTGGTGAATTCGAATTCTCCGATGAGGGGATAATGGTCGGAGGTATTTATTTTGCCTACTTTCAAACTCAGGGCTTTCAGATTACCTCGATAGAGCATCTGGTCGATGTGGAAGTAGAACATATGCAGGTTATATGTCCAGGTCGGTCCGAAATTGGTTTCGGCATATGCGTCGCGCATATCGTCCCCCTTAATGAGATTGTATGCCCATGAGGCAGGGACATCGTTAAAGTCGCCGCATACAATCAGAGGTGCGGATGGACGTATCTCGTTGATTGCAGCCCTTAGTTCCTCAGCGTTTCCGGCTCGTTGGATGAAAGCGTTTGAGAGTTTGGAGCGTATAGCGCCTTTCAGTTCCTTTACACTCGACTTTGCGCCGCCTACGGTCTTCATATCTTTCATTACATTTCTTTCCTGTTCGGAGAGATCGTAAGAATAGAGATGAACCATTGCAATGTCGAGCTTATTCCCTCCGGGGAAATGCACTTTGAAGAAATCAAAACGGTGATGTCCGGTCTGGCTCACATAAGAGAGCCCTGTGCGGTCGACAGGATATTTCGACATGATCTTGATGTCGGTGGAGGAGAGCCCCGCACGGAAAGGGTAGAGCCTTATCAGACTGTCAATCTGGGTAGGTGTGGCTTTTTTCAGTTCTGCTGAACTGAAGTTGTTAAGTTCAGCCATACATATTATATCGGCTCCCGATTCAATCATATACTCTACGGCACGATTGCCGGGATAGTCGGATTTACGGATGTCGTCGGTGTGGAGCACATTCCAGGAGATTATTTTGAAAGTCTGTTTGCCCGGAGTCGGGGCTTTTGATGTGTTAAGAGGAAAAGCAAGAGCGAGGGGACCGGAACAAGCCACGATGGTCAGCACACCGAGTGCGGAGAAGATGAAGCGTTGGGCACATACCCAATAGATTATCAACAGACCGGAAAGTATAGCCAGCCAAGGTAGGGCAAGGCAGAGCACGGCGGGAATGGTGAGGAAATCAGGATTTACCTTGCCTCCGTAAGCCGATATTATGGTCAGTAGCCACACGACAATGGATACAATGCGCATTGCCATACGGAACATCGGAGTAATGACAGGAAGTTTCATTTCAAATTATTTTTTATCAAGTCGCTGAGACAGCAGATTGAGTTCGTTTCGTTCTCCGGCAGTGAGTGAGGAATAGCCGGAGAGCCTGATCTTATCGAGAAGCTGGTCGAGACGCCCCTCGTCGTTGAGGCGGTTGGCAGCTGCCTCAGCCACTGCCTTACCGTTTCGGCGCACATGGATCCTTACTTTTCTCTGTGGCGCATGTGCAGCAGATGATGTGTTAGCCCGGGGATGCTTTGCGAAATGTCGTGCTGTAGCCAATGCGAACAACGCTCCGAATAGCACGCCGCCGATATGGGCGCTTTGAGCCGCTCCCGAACCGCCGTTGAGTCCTAAGAAGGTAAGCACCATACAGCCTAAGGCAACCCATTTGAGCTGTACGGAGCCGATCAAGAACAGCCGCACTTCACGACGCGGTGACCAGATTGCCACAGCTGTCATTATTGCCAATACTGCTGCTGAGGCACCGCATAGATACCCTCCCGGCACCACAGAGTCGTGCCAGATAAGGTTGACACATACATAGAGTAGGGCTCCTGCAAAGCCGCCCCCCGCGTAGAGCAGCAGACGTTGCTTCTCAGACACCTGAAAGGGTATGAAGACCCCAAACCAAAATAGCCATAACACATTGAAGAGGAGATGGATAAAATCATATTGTATCACCATATAGGTGAGCAGGGTCCATGGATGGAAAAGCACCACATCCGGATTGGAGGATACGCATAGCCAGGGCATAGTGAAATTGCCCTCAAGACCGAACTGCCTACCGATGAGTATAACTATCCAGACACCCAAGAAGATGAGGAGGTTGCTCCCGATAAGACCGGCAAGAACGCTTGAACCGCCACAGTAGCGTTTGAATGACTTAATAAAATCCTCCACTGTAGAGTGTCCCTTTCTTTTTCCAATACAGTAACAACACGAGTCCGAAAAGCATACCGCCAAGGTGAGCGAAGTGTGCCACCATATCAATTTCCGCCACACCTAAGAAGAACTCAAGCACACCGTAGAAAATCATCAGGTATTTTGCTTTTATAGGTATGGGGATAAACATGACATACATAGGGCGATCGGGGAAGACCATGGCAAAGCCCATTATCACACCAAACACCGCACCGGAGGCACCGATTGTGACCAGACTGTTTTTCATCATTGACATTGCCGACAGAAGTTCAGGGTCGCCCGCAGCCAATTCGCGATGCACAATTTCACGCACGGTGTCGGCGGTCAGACCGTTTTGGCGTGCAAGGATGCCGATATAGTCATTCATCCAAGTCAGGCTCCAGACCAACTCCTGGACGAGAGCCGCGCCTACACCGCAAACGAAATAGAAGATGAAGAAGCGTTTTGACCCCCATACACGCTCAAGAATCACACCGAACATAAGCAGGGTGAACATATTAAACAGCACATGCAATGGAGTCGACTCAGCATGAATGAACAGATAGGTGATCAGCTGAACCGGATTAAATTCGGTGGCAGGCACATAGTGCAGCCCAAGGTGATGCACTATGAACGAGGCAAAGCGTGGGAACAAAGCCTCGGCTACCCATATTATTAGGTTGATGATGATTAAGTTTTTTGTGACCGGAGGAATCGAAGCCACAAAACTGCTGAATCTATTTCCAGACATTGTTGTATGTATATATTTGCAAATATGTTGCAAAATTAACAAAACTCTTTGATTATTTAGGCTGATGAGCGGATTATTTAGGGCTGAGGGGTATTATATCTTGGTAAAATAAGCTAAAAAAGTGAAAAAAGAACAGTCTTTATAAGCTTTTTAAAGGATATATTTGTTGGAAATTAGTGTGTGTAGTGTTTAGGGAGTAGTGGTTATGGGTTAGGATTATTGGGGAGATAAAAGGGGAGTGGGAGATAGTTAAGGTGAAATTAAATTGAAATGAAATATGAACAAGACAGAACTTGCGAATGAGATCGCAGAAAAAGCGGGATTGAATAAGGTGGCTGCCAAGGCTGCACTTGATGCGTGTCTGGTGGCTATAGAGGAAGCACTTGCCAACGACGATAAGGTACAATTGATTGGTTTCGGCACATTCTCAGTGATGGAGAAACCCGAGCGTGTAGGTATTAATCCGCGCACCAAGGAGAAAATCACTATTGCAGCTCGAAGGACAGTCAAGTTCAAGCCGGCTCCGGAGCTTGGCAACTGAGCGAAAGCCGAGGCAATGAGGGTGTGACGCTGTGAGGAACGGGTACAGATACGGATTATTGTTGACGTAGTGGGTGTTCAGTTTGTGATTTAATGGAAAATTTGCTAATTTTGCAGAGGTAAAATATCCATACGACAATGACAGTAGAAACCATTATCAGCAGGGCGGTGTCGAATGCCCTGAAAGAACTATATGGGATAGATGTGGCGCCTGAAAAGATAGTGCCGCAGCAGACAAGGAAGGAGTTTGAGGGGAATCTCACAATTGTGGTATTCCCGTGGCTTAAAGCGTCGCATAAGTCGCCGGAAGTCACAGGCGCCGAAATCGGCGAGTGGCTTGTGAAGAATGAGCCGGCTGTTGAGAAGTATAATGTGGTGAAAGGTTTTCTTAACCTTTCTGTGAATCCTACATTCTGGCTCACGGTGCTTCATTCGATAGCTGAAGATCCGAATTATGGCATCAAGGCTGCGGATGAGAACTCCGACCTTGTGATGGTGGAGTATTCCTCGCCCAATACTAACAAGCCTCTCCATTTGGGACACGTGCGCAACAACCTTTTGGGCTATTCTCTTTCTTGTATCTTGGCAGCCAACGGTCATAAGGTTGTCAAGACAAATATTGTCAACGACCGTGGCATACACATCTGCAAGTCGATGTTGGCTTGGCAGAAATGGGGCAACGATGTGACACCTGAGTCATCCGGAAAGAAGGGCGACCACCTGATAGGCGATTTCTACGTGGCTTTTGACAGACACTATCGTGAGCAGGTGAAGGAGCTGATGGAGAAGGAGAACATGACCGAGGATGAGGCTAAGGCTAATGCTCCCCTTATGCTTGAGGCGCGTGAGATGCTTCGTAAGTGGGAGGCGGGCGATCCTGAGGTACGTGAATTGTGGAAGACAATGAACGGCTGGGTATACGATGGCTTCGACGAGACCTATAAGCGTCTCGGCGTAGATTTCGACAAGATATATTATGAGAGTGATACCTACCTTGAAGGCAAAGACCTTGTACTCGGCGGCATAGAAAAAGGTATAATGTACCGTAAGGATGACGGCTCGGTATGGGCTGACCTTACAGGGGACGGTCTTGACCATAAGCTTCTGCTCCGTGCTGACGGTACTTCGGTATATATGACCCAGGACATAGGCACTGCCAAGCTACGTTATCAGGATTATCCCATAGATAAGATGATCTATGTGGTGGGCAACGAGCAGAACTATCATTTCCAAGTGCTCTCTTTGCTTTTAGATAAGCTTGGTTTCAAGTGGGGCAAAGACCTTACCCATTTCTCTTATGGTATGGTGGAGCTGCCGGAGGGTAAGATGAAATCTCGCGAAGGCACCGTTGTTGACGCCGACGATCTCCTTGACAAGATGGTGGCTGATGCGAAAGAGATGTCTGCCGACCGTTTTGCCGATATGCCTGCCGAGGAGGCTGCTGAGGTGGCACGTATGGTGGGTCTGGGCGCATTGAAGTATTTTCTTTTGAAAGTAGACCCCAAGAAGAATATGCTCTTCAATCCGAAAGAGTCTATAGACTTTAACGGCAATACCGGTCCGTTCCTCCAATACACCTATGCACGTATCCGCTCAGTGCTCCGCAAAGCAGGTGGGGTAGATATGGATATGATGCCCAAGGCAGAGCCTAACGAGAAGGAGTCGACACTTATTCAGAAAGTGGCAGACTTCAAGAGTGTGGTTGAGGAGGCGGGACGCAGCTATTCACCTGCGTTGATAGCCAACTACTGCTATGACCTTGCCAAGGAATACAACCAGTTCTATCACGATTACTCAATACTCAAAGAGGAGAATGAGGATGTGAAACAGCTGCGTTTGCTTCTGTCGGCAGTTGTGGCACGCACACTGAAAGCCGGTGTGGGGCTGCTTGGTATGGAAATGCCGGAAAGAATGTAAGTCATTCGTATGCTGCTGTGAAATGTTCGATTTTTCGGAATTATTCATAGTAAAAGGTATTTAAAAGCTTAAATATAGGCGACACAATAAACTCGGCATGGGATTTGTTGTCTATATAATAGTTACGGTTCCATTATTAACCCATATCCTATAGGTTTTTTTGCCGGAATGTGATTGTGGATTAAGTTTATGGTCGTGACATGGAGATAAAAGAAATCAAACAAAATAACACGATATGGATTACAGAAATTCAAACGTAACGCCTCCTCCCTACTACGGGCAGGGTGCAGTGGTCAGCCAGACCAACTCAGTGATGAAGCGCGTCTATGTGCGTATGTTCATCGGTCTTCTCATTTCCGCTTTCTGTGCGCTCGGTGTGGCGTCAAGTCCGGCGGCTATCAGCTTCATCTTTGGAAGTAAGATAGTGTTCTGGGGTCTTTTCATAGCAATGCTTGCTATGGCTTGGATTCTTCCGGCACGTATGACCCGTATGTCTACCGGAGCATGTCTTGTGATGTTCTGCGTATTCTCAGCTATTATGGGCGTATGGTTGGCTCCGATTTTCTTGGTTTACCGTATGGGCACCATCGTCTATACCTTCTTCATCACAGCCGGCACATTCGGTGCGATGTCGGTATATGGCTACTTCACTAAGTCAGACCTCTCTAAGATGGGCACCTACCTGATTATGGCTCTTTTCGGCCTTATCATTGCCAGCGTTGTCAACATCTTCTGGGCAAACAGCACAATGGAGTGGATTATCTCAATCGTGGGTGTGTTGATTTTCACAGGTCTTACAGCTTGGGATACTCAGCAAGTTAAACGTCTTGCAGCTGCCAACCTTGATCCGGCACTTGCTGACAAGCTCGCTACAATGGGTGCTCTCAACCTCTATCTTGACTTCATCAATCTGTTCCTCTTCCTTCTCCGCATATTCGGTGGAAGCCGCGATTGATGGAAAAGCTCTTAAAGTTGGTTTAATTACATTATTTGTAATATAAAAATGCGTCTGCCGTTGTTGATTCGGCAGGCGCATTTTTCAATTGTAAGCTTGTGGTCGAGGCAGACGACTGTGGTCAGAGAAGACTACGAAGCTGGAGGAGAATCAGGGCAAGTCCGAGTGCATAAATTGCAGAGATGGCAAGTCGGTTGCCAATGAGATTGGATTTTTGTTCTTCTTCTGTTTCCATACTTTTGTTTTTTTAGGCGCCGGGCCAAAGAACGACCCGACGCGTGGTTAAAGAATAAATGTTTTTCGTTTTGCTTTAACGGCAAATCAGCATCAGAATTGAAGTCGGGCTTCATAATTGAAGTTGACCCTCAATCTCTTCTGATGACATTGCAAAGTTAATGCTGCCCCTCTGCCAAAATCTTTCAGGCTAATGTTAATAAATATAAAAAAAGGAATCTCCTTACTTAAAAATTTTCGGTTGGAGCATATTTTTAGCCGTTCTCCTTATCTTATATTGTATTTCTACAGAAAATGTGTACGCCCATTGTAGGATAAGGATAAATTTATTAATTTTGTGACAGTAAAATCAATTTAAAGTGTTATGAATATTCCTATTTATGTAATCCTTCCCTTCATCGGTGTGGTTATCGGAAGTATAATCGGTCATCGTGAATATAAGAAATGGAATCAGACTCATCCTCGCGGTGAGAAGAAGTGATTTAAAAAAGAATAGGGCAGCGGATACCATCCGTTGCCCTATTTTAATCTAATGGTTTGAATAAGTCTTTTGATTCAGGATTACCCCTTTAGCGTGCTTTGCTAAGGATAATGTTGAATTCGTTGCCGTCAGACATCTTAGCCTCTAAACTAAGGAAGTTGCCTTCAATCTTGAGCGGTGCCGACTTGATAGCAGATACATACGCATCGTCAGCGGTGGTGTAGAAGAATACAACTGAACCCTTGTAACCGCTCATAGCCACAACCAAAAGATCGTTTGAACCGGAATCATTCGGCATAGCGTAAATAAAAGAGGCTACCTCACCGTTGTTACCTCCGTTGACCATGGATGTAAGAGGCACTTGGTTAAGGATTGTATAAGCGGCAGTACCGGCTTCTGCTATCTGTTCCTTATTCAGATTATATCCGGCTGCGAGTTGACCGTTCTGAACGATGTCGGCATCTATTGGCAAATTGTAGTCAGGGGTCACGACATTCACATTCTGGATATTGGAAAGTGCATTAAAGGCTTCTTTCAGATTCATTGCTGATGCATTAGAGATTGCGGCAACAGCCACAACCAACATTAATATTAACTTTTTCATAACTATTGTTTTGTGTTTCTCTATTATAAAAACATCCCCCACAAACGAATAGTTCATTCCAGTCCATACTAATATAAGTGCCATGGCATAGGTTTTTAGTTGCTATGCCATGGCTCTATAGGTTGAGGTGTTTTAGTAAACTGGGATTAGTGGCGGCCGAATTTGGCGCACTTGGGGGAATAGGCTATGGTGACGATGTAGCTTTCCGTTTCACCTTCACTGAGGTAGCTATATAGCTCCATCTCATGTTCCGTTACGCTATTATCCAAGTGTTTGGGAACACTCCTATCCGGAGATGTGGTTTCTTCAGCAGTAGAGGTGACAGCTATATTGGGATTTGGGAGGCGAAGGGTGGCTTTACCGAGTATGGGAGCCGGTGCACCGGGTAGATTCATCTTGTGATCGATTTCCGGAAGTTGACGGATAATGATGTCAGTGCGAAGGTCGAGTCCTTCTGTCATAGCTGCCTTATACAAGGCTTCCTTGGCTGTCCAAGCAATGATATTGGCTTCGATGTCTTCAGCGGGTATCAACTCCTTTTCTGCATCAGACAAAAAACGGTCGCGCACTTTCAACACCTGTTGACGATTGGTGCGTTCGGCATCTATCCCCAGGGCAGTTCGTGGCGCGAATTGAGCTAAATTCGCTTCTGGCGTTTTGGGAAGTGTGGCTACGGCGAGGAGATGATCAGTGTGTGTAAGTGAGATGCGAGTGGTTTGTCCGAAAAGGAAAGGCGCACCGTTAGCGAAGTGTCCTAAATCACGATATCCGTCACGGCCGTTCTCGCAATATATCTGTTTAGCCATAGCTTCCCAGATTCTACCGGACTTGCTTTCCATTCCGCTTATCTCTTCCACCTTGATTCCTACCGGAGTGTGGTGGTGCCAATATATAAATTCATCTTCCATTTCAACAATGAGTTGTAGAGGTGAGGTTAAACTGAATAAAATATGTGAGGGGTTAGAGAGGAGATATATGCTATCTTATAGATAGAGATTATGCTCGAGAAGTAGATAGAGATCATGAATGAGGAAATTACTCAGGTTTCTCGTTAGCAGCGTGTGTGCTGACCGTCACTTTTACCTTTGTGATGCGATGACGTTCCTTTTGGATTACCTGAAAGCGTAAAGGTCCTCTTTCGAGGGTCTCTTTCATGGTGGGGAAGTCACCCTTTATCTCTAACAGAAGACCGGCTAAGGTCTCGGCATCACCTGTGTCGCCAAGTTCCTCTTCGTCAATGTCAAGTATATGGCAAAATTCTCCAAGTGGAACCTTGGCATCGAAAATATAGGTGTTGGCATTGACTTTTTTATACACCGATGTCTGTTCGTCGTATTCATCGTCAATCTCTCCCACAATTTCCTCAATCACATCTTCAAGTGTCACCATTCCCTGCGTACCGCCATACTCATCCACTACGATGGCAATATGTATCTTACGCTTACGGAAGTCTTCGAGAAGATCGTCGAGAGGACGTGACTCCGGCACAAAATATGGGTCACGCAGAAGGGTTTGCCAACGGAAGGAGTCACCTTGCTTACCAATATAGGGAAGTAGATCCTTAGAATACAGGATACCGCGAATGGTATCTTGTGAAGTATCGTAGACGGGAATACGTGAATACCCCGATTTTAGGATTATGTCAACAGCTTCCGACCAAGTGTCGTGGTATTCAATCGCTGTGATATCTACACGCGAAATCATAATATCGCTTGCCTCCTTCTCACCGAATGTGAGAATACCTTCGAGCATATCCTTATCTTCACCCTCCTTGATGTCGGAAATCTGGAGAGCTTTCTCCAATTCGTCGGTCGAAAGGTTCTCATCTTTCTTTGTCACCACCTTATTTATAAGCACCGACGATTTAACCATAAGCTTTGCCATAGGTCCGGTGAGTTTATAAAGCAGCATAAGGGGAGAAGATGCCATCTTCACCCATTTCATAGTGCGGTTACGTGCCACAAGTTTTGGGAAAATCTCACCGAACAGAAGCAGCAGGAAAGTGAGCAACACCGTCTGAATAAGAAAATCGAGAACGGTGTTATGTATGGCTATCACCTGGTTGAATGCGAATGACAGCAGCACGACCATGGTGATATTGACAAGATTATTGGAGATAAGAATTGTGGCTAAAAGGCGTTCACTGTCGGAGAGCATCCGGCAGGCTGTCACACTTTGGGGATCATCTTCCTCTTCGCTTAATTCGTCGATTTCAGAACGTGTAAGACCGAAATAAGCAATCTCACTACCGGAAACAAAAGCTGAAATCAACAGGCAAAGACAAGCAACGGCTACTATGATGCTCCATGACACCCAACTTGGGGGCACGGAAAATTCGATTGCCTGCGATAGTAAGACCAGTAGAGATATGGTTGGTGTGGCAGATGGTAAAGGGTCTGTATCCAAAATTTTAAAGAATTAGTTTGTAGTGCAAAGTTAATAATTTGGCGTGAAATTGCCAAATTAGTTTATGGTTTAGTGTTTGTGGTTTATGGTTTAGAGTTTTGGAAGCAGAGTTTACCTATACTCAGAAAAGTGGGGAGACTACCGGAATGATTCTGCCTTTCTTTACATACCATATATAACCCTTCACATTATGAATATGGGTGATTTCACGGAAAGCGTCGATATACTGCTTCACCTGCGTGATATGCCTGTTGTCGGAAGGTATTTCACCGAATTTATAGTCGATTATAATACCGTGACTTTTGTCGGGTGCTATCAATACACGGTCGGGACGGCGATTTTCCTTGCCGGGAAATAGCATAGGACGTTCATTGAGCACTCTCCATCCGGGACGGAACCATTTCTCAACTTCCGGTTCAGCCATAGCACCCTCAAGAAGACTTTCCCATTCCTCAGCCTGCGTATTGGTGATTAGTCCTTGCATCTTGTGGCGGAGTATAGCTCGATGAAGATCAGTGGGAATGTTCACCATCGACATTATAGAGTGGAGCAGGTTGCCTTCGGAACGTGGATCATTGTCGTCTGCGTCGGGGAGTTGAGTAGACGCTTTCTCATCATCACCTTCGACGTAGTGTAGCACAGAAGGGCTACTGTCAACGTGATATTCCTCAATGATATGGGAAGTCGTAGTAGTTTTGTTCTTTTTCCTCTCTTTTTCCTCTTCCTCAATTATGACGGCTTTTGCTAAAGGTGTGCCGATTGTAAGGCGAGAATGGGAGTCGTCCCACTCGGCAATGCCTGAGGGTAGCATATTGCTTTTCGCCTCTTCATCTTCCACTTCCTCTTTAATCTCTGTAATCTTATCTCCGAAAAGACTGTTGGGGGAATCTGTGAAAAACTCATTGAGACATCTACCCAAGATGAACGAGTTTTTCTTGGGATTGTCCTCCGGCTTTGAGGTAAAAACATACAGTTCATTCACAGCGCGGGTAAAAGCTACATAATAGGAGTTGAGCATATCCATAGTAGACAGATCGAAAAACCTGCTATAGACATCGTTGTGCTCAGTTTCCTTCAATGCCGATGTGGTGGCTACAGGTATAAAGGGAGGAAAGCCGAGCTTAATGAATGGCTCCGCAGGTCTTACCCACTTCCACTCACTTTTTTTCTGGGGAATAAGGGAGGCATTATCGTAGGGTATGATTACACATTTGAACTCCAACCCTTTTGATTTATGGATAGTCATTATCTGTACGGCATCGGTGCCTTCCGGAGATGATATGGAACGTTCGATACCCTTTATACGCCACCAGTCGAGGAAGGAGAAGATGTCAGTGGCATGGCTATCGCAATATTCGAGCACCATATCCTGCAATGCAGCTATAAACACAGCTTGGGAACGACGCATATGTTCTGGAACAAAATTTTCCGTGATAGCTTCGACGAGAGCCGGCAGTGCCACTGTCTGCATAGAGCGGAGCATAACGTTGACCGCATCAACAGGGGAGTCATCCTTTAGAAATCCTTCTACTTGCTCTGCGGGCGACAACTCCGGGTGACGCATAGCATAGAAGTTGAAATTACATTTTATCTCAGCCCATTTTGTTTTTGACGATTTTTTCGCGTTGTGACTTTGAACATTGTCAGAATCGGGATTAGGTGAAGAGGTGCCTTCAGCCATCTTGCCAAGTACACCTATAATTATGCCTACTGCCTCTGACGATGACACAAGCAGCGATTCCTCGCTTATAAATTCAATTCGCTTAGGTATGTCGGGAGTGTTGTTATAATTTACCAGCGTATCGATTACTTCTTTGGCAAGTGAGTTGACTCTGACCAGAATGGCTATATCCCTCTGATGATAGCCGCGTTGCAGAAGACTTGTGATAAGCGGACCGAGATGTGACAGTGCCTCATTGCGCAGAAAGTCTTTTTTCTCTTCAGAGGATAGTTTCTTCATCTTCCCATGTGCATCTGTACCCATTTCAGGAGCCTCAAGGAAATTGACCTCAATGTAGCCGGAGTGATCACGGTGGGAGGGATATTGAGCTACGTTGGCGTAGAGGTTGGGGAAATCTACCACACCCATTGAAAACTCTGCCATACGGCGCATCAGGGCGTAGAAAAGGTAGTTATTGAATTCCACGATTGTGCGTTTAGAACGCCAATTGGTATTCTCCTCTTTACTCATTCCGGCATCCATACGGTCAGGGAATTCCTCAGGTACCGCGCTCGTAATAAGTGAAGGATCTGCATTTCGGAAACGATAGATACTTTGTTTGGCATCGCCGATAATCAGGTTATCCTCACCACGTCCGTCGCTCTCATGAAGAAGAGGGAGAAGATTTTCCCATTGGAGACGGGAAGTGTCCTGAAACTCGTCGATAAGGAAATGATTCAGCCTTGCTCCGAGACGCTCATAAATAAAGGGGGCATCATCCTTGCCGATAATGCGACGTAGCATAGAATTTGTCTCACCGAGCTGAATAGTGTTGGTGGCATCAAGATGCTCCTTCATCATAGTGCGTATTACTCCGATTAGTCCCAGATATGGGAACTGAGGCTTGTAGATTTCCCAATGTCGCCATTCAGAACCTTTTACTATATTTAGGAAATTGGAATATGCCTCATACATCTCGCAAGCAAGGGCAAGCATCTCTTTATCGTCGGCACATGAGGCTATGGGTTTCTTTTTCTTTCCGCTTCCCTTAGTCTTAAAGACCGATGTTTTCCCCTTCATATCAAGTGGAGTAATGGATTTGTCTGAGTATGTGTCAACTGTGATGATAGAAAGATTATTGAGATGGCTTGCTATATAGCCTATCCCCACTTTGGCAGGATCAAGACCATTCTTTTCAAAGAGTCTCTTGAGCTTTACAGCTGCTTCCTTAGCTTTGGCAAGCTGTTGCTCTGCCGGTTGGCGAATAGCTCTGATTACATTTGCATAAGCTATGCGCAGGGGATCGTCAACATCCGGATTGTTGAAATATTCGTCGAGTTTTTCACGTACCTGTTTGAAGTCCTCGCTCTCCAATCGTTTCACAGATTCAAGCAGCTGAGTATAGAGTGAGTTATCGGAGGTGCTTTTCTGAAAGACGTTCCAGTTCTTGGATCCTTTTGCCGATTCCTCCTCCATAAGCTGATGCAGCCAAAATCTCGGTATTGACTGCGGATCTGTGGAGTCGATTTCGTCGAGAGTAGCATTTACGGCTGCTGCTGCCAAATAGTCACTGTTAATTTCTACCTGATAGGTGTCATTAAGGTTAGACTCATAGGCGAAGGTGCGGAGCACAGTCTGGAAAAACGAGTCGATAGTAGAAACCTTGAAATCGGAATATTCATTGAGAAGCACGGAAAGTGCCTCCTTTGCCGCACGTCCGATGTTGCGGTATTCGGTAGAGAGATCGGTAGCGAACTCTTTCAGGTAGTCGATATGTTTCAATTGTTCCTCCGAAAGGGGAGAGTCGGAGTCAGCACGGGCAAGGTCGGCAAGTTTCTGCACGATACGCAGCTTCATCTCATTGGTTGCCTTGTTGGTAAAGGTAATGGCAAGTATGCGTTGCAGTCCGTCGGCTATCTCACGGGGAGCACGCAGACGCCAAGTATTGCTACGATCTTTATCCTTTATAGCAATTAGATACCAGATGAATTTTTTGGCAAGAGTATATGTCTTTCCGGAACCTGCCGATGCACGTTGAAGCTGAAGCATATGTTAGTTTTTAGTCTTGTAACCTAATGATTTAAGTAGTGTTATTACATCGTTTTTACGGTCGCCTTGAATCAGGATTTCACCCCCGCGAGCTGACCCTCCTGTGCCAAGGCGCTGTTTTAGTGTCTTGGCAAGCTGTTCGAGCTGTTCGTCGGAGCCTGAGAAGCCTTCTATGATTGTGGCAGTTTTTCCTTTACGGCCTTTACGGTCTATAACTACACGAAGCGGTGAAGCCTGTGGGGCATCTTTGTCAGTCGTAGTGGGTGTAGAATCCGGAGTATTATCAACAGGAATGTTGCCGGAGTCTTTGAGTGCGCTTAGAGCATCTTTCCAGTCAATTGCCATAAGAGATGTGAATAGTCAGGGGTAAATAATAGAGGTGTTAGAACAGAACCATCAGCCTTGCCTGAAAGCCATTGAGTGTTATAGGTGAGGCATCGGCACGTTCCCACGAGTGGGCGTGGAAATAGTTGAGACGAGCTGTAATATAGGGGTTGAAATAGTAGTTGAAAGTAACTGAAAATGTGTTGGCGCGTCCTCCCAAGAGATTGGCTTTCACATCCGATAGGTTACAGTAATTGTAGTTAAGCACACACTCAAGCGATTTGGAGGCGGGTCGGGCTATCTGTGCTGTGGAACTGACGTAAGAGTAGCCTTTGCCGATGAGGAGGGTACGCAGCGTGGCATATCCGCTCTGCGAAATGTAGTGCCGAAGGTGCTCGCGACGATTTATCTGCTGGAAGAAATACTGACCTTCGAAAGCCACACGTCCGTAGGCTGCCACAAGTTCGGGAGTAAACTTAAAGAGATTCATAGACTTGTCTACGGTTATCCCTATTTCCTGAAGCTGGACAACCTTAGTGGGGAAATTGGCGGTCATAGTGAAGCCGTCGTGTATGTCAACGTTATTCTCCACACGTCTTTGAGGAGTGGCAAACCCTCCGCTTATTCCGGCGTGCCAAAAGAATTGACCTTTCTGGGGTGTGCGCCAAACCAACCTTGTCAGCACTCCGTAGCCTTGCTGGTTGAAAAGGGGAGCATTGACCACTTGCTGGAGTGCGCTGCTCTCCACGTGGACACTTGCTGCAGCGAAAAAGCGGGGAGAATAGTGGGTGAACATCGCCCCCAGCTGCAATATCGGAGTAAATGGGGTTGCAGCTGTGGGCTGTTCAAAGGTCACTTTCAAGGAATGTGAATGAGACTGCAATCCAAACTGATGGATGAAATTGCCGAATCGGATAGAGTTATACTTATTGAAATCATATTGAATCCACATATTGCGCAGACCTATCTTAGCATAGGAATAGCTGACGTCGAGCGAAGCCGACCAGTTGCCGTAGGCCATCTTCGCACCGAGACGTGCCTCCGGGATAGCCACACCATCGGGGAACAACTCCTTCTGTGGCGAGGCATACAAAGCTCCGTCCATTAGGATTCGACCTGTAGGAGCGATCGAAAGTTTCGGCTCCTCCTGAGCATAGACCGGAAGAGCTGAGAGAACAAGGAGCAGGAGAGAGAGCAGAGATGCGGAGCGTTTCATACGCAATAGGTTAGGGATAAACGATGAGATTATCAATAAGACGCGAGTTGCTTGGAGAGATCATCGATATTGACTGCCCGAGCGGCGAGGTCGCCTTTGCGGTCGTAGATGTAATAAGCCGGAATATTACCCACATTATACATACGGGCAGCTTTGGAATATTCTCCATCGGCATCGAAGACGGTAATCCAAGGAAGATTACGTGCCGCGTCACGCCAAGCATACTGGTCGGGGTCGAGGCTTACCTGATAGAAGTTGACGTTGCCGCCATATCGGTTATAAAGCTTTGACAACTCGATATTGGCAGCCGGTGCATCAGGATGGGTAAGGAGTGTGAACATCACGACTGTGGGCTTGCCATTGCCAACAAATTCCGAGAGCTTACGGTTTTTCCCGTTCTCGTCGGGTAGATCAATATCGAGGATTGTCACCTCCTCTGCCTCTATTTGTAGGCGGTTGCCACGCTCTGCATTACGCTTCTTGATAGCGTTTACGGAAGTGTTTTCAAGCAGGGCGGTGTGAGGATCGTAGGGACGCAGCTCTTTGAAGCCGGTTGCCACGGCGGCAAAATACTTATAGTCGTCGGTTTCGGGATCAAACAATGGTTTGTTATCCTTCACCTTTGTAAGGATATAATAGCTGACGATTGAGCCTTGTGCGTCGCGCATATATTTAGTGAATATATTACGTTTGAAAGCAGTGAGAGAGTCAGCGGATATATTGTCGGGGAGCGCGTGTACCTCCTTTTCGAAACGGGTGAGGGCTTCAGCTTTCTCGGAGCCTGTGACGGAGAAGTCGGTGCCGAAATCCTTAAGGGTCGTAGTAACTGTGAGAGTCTCGATAGAGTCGATGGGAAGATAGATATAGCGGTTGTCAATGTCGAGACGGAAAATTTCGGGAGCAGCCGGGGCAGGGCGGGATATTGAGAATGAACCGGAGGAGGAGGTACGTGTGGAATCGACTATCACCCAACGTCCCATGAAGTCGGATTTTTCGAGAAGCACGCTTTGGTTGTCGGCGCCTTCTATTTCGCCCTTAATCTTGAAAGAGGGCTCGCTACAAGCAGCGAGAAGGAGAGAGGAAGCAAGGATCAGGAGAGATTTTGCTCCTGAGAGGGAATAAAAATTCAGTTGCATAGCACTATAATTGCGATTTTAGGGTGCAAATATAATAAGAATCTGTGGTTAATATAGAAAAAAATGTTAACTTTGCGGAAATTTTGGGCAAGTAATCTCCAAAAGGTAACTTGATCAACTTATTTTTGTATGATTAAAGAGCTGGATGCCGGCTCTTATTTTTTCCAGCGAAGCAAACAAGCGAAGCAAAAACAAGAAAGAAATTTTATTATATGTTAAAGCCAGTAAAGAAGACCATCGAACTTGGCGACGGCCGTCAGATCACCATTGAGACGGGCAAGCTTGCCAAGCAGGCTGATGGGGCAGTGGAAGTGCGTATGGGCAACACTATGCTTCTTGCCACTGTATGTTCGGCCGCCGAGGCCAACGAGGGAGTTGATTTTATGCCCCTCACTGTAGAGTATAAAGAGAAATACTCCTCAATTGGCCGTTATCCAGGAGGATTCCTGAAGAGGGAGGGCCGTGCGAGCGATTATGAGATTCTGACATCACGTCTTGTAGACCGTGTACTCCGTCCTCTTTTTCCCGACAACTATCACGCAGAGACTTTCGTAAACGTCACCATGTTCTCAGCCGACGAGAACGAGGCACCGGATGCGTTGGCAGGTATAGCTGCTTCCGCAGCTCTTATGTGTAGCGATATACCTTTCCAAGGTCCGATCTCGGAGGTGAGAGTGGCACGTGTGGATGGCGAATGGGTCATCAATCCTACATTTGAACAGATGGAGCGTGCCGACATCGAACTTATGGTCGGTGCCACCTACGACAATATTATGATGGTGGAGGGCGAGATGAACGAGGTGTCGGAGGCTGAGCTTCTTGAGGCACTCAAAGTTGCCCACGATGAGATAAAGAAACATTGCGTAGCCCAGCTGGAGCTTATGAAAGAAGCCGGCAAGGAGGTGAAGCGTGAATATAACCATGAGGTAAACGATGAAGCTCTTCGCAAGGATGTGGAGGAGAAGTGCTATGACAAGGCTTATGCCATCGCACGTACCGGAAGCGCCGACAAGCATTGGCGTAACGAAAGCTTCGCAGCGGTTTGCCAGGAATATATCGACAATATGCCCGAGATGACAGAGGAGCAACTTGCCCTCTACACTCCGGAGCAGAGAATCGCTATGGTGAAGCGTTACTACCACGATGTCGAGAAGGAGGCAATGCGCCGCTGTGTGCTCGACGAGGGTATCCGTCTTGACGGACGTAAGACCACCGAGATACGTCCTATCTGGTGTGAGATAGATTATCTTCCCGGTCCTCACGGGTCTGCCATCTTCACTCGTGGCGAGACTCAGGCACTTGTGACTGCCACTTTGGGCACTACTCTCGATGAGAAGATTGTGGACGATGTGCTCAACCAGAGCAAAGAGCGTTTCCTTCTTCACTATAATTTCCCACCCTTCTCTACAGGTGAGGCACGTCCGCAGCGTGGTGTAGGCCGTCGTGAGATTGGACATGGAAATCTTGCACATCGCGCCCTCAAGCGTATGTTCCCCGACGGTTTCCCCTACACTTGCCGTATCGTGAGTGACATTCTTGAGAGCAACGGCTCATCTTCAATGGCTACTGTATGCGGTGGCACACTGGCTTTGCTCGATGCCGGTGTCAAGATGAAGCGTCCGGTGGCAGGTGTGGCAATGGGTCTTATCTCTGATGCCGGAGCTGTGAAGTATGCTGTGCTTTCCGATATTCTTGGTGATGAGGATCACCTCGGCGATATGGACTTTAAGGTAACAGGTACCGAGAAGGGTATCACCGCTACCCAGATGGATATAAAGTGTGACGGTCTCAGCTATGAGATTCTTGAGAAGGCTCTCGAACAGGCACGTCAGGGTCGTCTGCACATCCTTAACATAATTTCCGAGACTATTCCTGAACCTCGTGCAGACTATAAGCCTCATGTTCCGCGTCTTGTGACAATTGAGATTCCGAAAGAGATGATCGGTGCGGTTATCGGTCCGCAGGGTAAGGTTATCCAGGGCATTCAGGAGGAGACAGGCACCACCATCTCTATCGAGGAGGATGAGAAGCTTGGCATCGGCCGTGTTGAGATTGCTTCTAAGGATAAGGAGAGCATCGATGCCGCACTCAGCAAGATCAAGGCTATCGTGGCTCAGCCCGAAGAGGGTGAGGTATATGAGGGCACAGTGCGCTCTATCCTCGATTTCGGAGCTTTCGTTGAGTTTATGCCGGGTCGCGACGGACTTCTCCATATCAGCGAGATTTCTTGGAACCGTCTTGATTCTATGGATCAGAGCGGCATCAAGGAGGGCGATAAGGTTAAGGTTAAACTTATCGAAATCGACAAGAAGACCGGTAAATATCGTCTTTCTATGAAGGTGCTTACCGAGAAACCGGAGGGCTATGTAGAGCGTGAGGCTCGTCCACGCCGCGAAGGTGGCGACCGCAATGACCGTGGTCCGCGTCGTGAGGGTGGCGACAACCGTCCTCGTCGTGACGGTATGGGTGGTCCTCGCCGTGATAACAATGACCGTGGTCCGCGTGAGGATCGTGGCGACCGTGGCCCGCGTCCGATGGGTAATGGTCCTCGTCCGATGGGCAATGGTCCTCATCGTGACAATAACGACCGTGGTCCGCGTCGTGATGGCGACAATAACGGTCAGCAGCGTCGTTTCACTCCGCGCAATAACAATAACTACGAGGAGTAATCAGGAACTACTTCTGTAAATACTCGGAATTGCTATCGTAAATAAACAGACACGGCTCCGACGAATTTAACCGTCGGAGCCGTGTCTTTTATTTATTTCGTATGTCTTGTATTTCTATAGCTGGTGAATGGGGGTTTAGAAGCGGAAGCCGATGTTGGCGGAGAAGTTTTCTACGGAGCTGAAGAGGGAGTAGGTGCCGCTTTTGTACCAGTGGCCGTTGAAGCGGAAGATGCCGCTGAAGAAGAAGTTGCCGAGGTTGTAGGTTATAGAGGAGCGTCCTGCCATATTCATTGCCGTCATGTACTTTGCACCTTCGAGGGAGTCTTCGTAGCAGTGCGTCAAGCCTATTGAGGGTGTTAGCGTAGCATTGAAGAGAAGGCGCGGTTTGATTACCCAGTTGTAGCCGTAGCCTAACACTAAGGCATAGGAATTATAATGGAATTTATATGTGGTAAGAGGAATGGTAAGATATGGGAGTAGCTCAAGAGGCAGTTTTGTGAAGTCGAAACTCAGGAGTATGTTTGAGTAGGCAAAGCCGGTCACAAAAGAGCCTTGGCTTTTCTTCTGGATTTTGGAGAAATTATATGCTGCCCCGTGGGAGTAGCGTTTGTGATTGAAATAATAGACCGCATCTACCCCGTAGGTATAAAGTGAAAGACCCGGAAATTTCTCCTTGAAATAGCCTCCGTCGTGGTAATCACCGAAGCGACGCAGGAATGTGCCCCCTGTGTTCTCGTGGTAATATGCCTCGATATTGAAGAGGGCACAGTTGAAGCCCAGCTCCATTTTCTTATGGTCGTTGGTGTGTCCGTTGACAATATTACCCATATCGTAGGTATAGCCTACACTGACTGCCATATATTGCAGATAAGCACCGACGTTGGCATACATATCGCTGAGCATGTGCATTTTCATATGCTCCGGAAAGGTCATGATGTAGCTGTCTACCCAGTTGTCGTTGACTATACGGGCTTTCCAACGTTTACCTGTGCCAACTACATAATCCGAATCGTAGGAATTGAAGAAGTGGTCGCCCCATTTATATACGTCAAGACAGAATTTCAGAAATTTGGGATAACGTACTGTTGTGTCGTTGAGATTAAGGGTAAAATTCTTAGCCTGATTCCACCACCAGCGCTCGCTCTCAGTCTTCTGATAACCCGGAAGAGTAGTGGGCATATTGTCGGTGGATACCTTTACCGGAATTTCCGGTGTAAAAATTGGAAGAGAGTCGGGTATAATGCGTATTTCCGCAGCCCTTAAAGCCGACGGACATAGCAATGAAATAATGATTACAGAAATGGTGACCAGTATGCGTGAAGCCATTCTTGTAAAGTGTGTTATTGGTTTATTTTATGCCTCTTGCATCGAGCGCCTTCTGATAGCGTCGGGCATTGGCGAGATGTTCGGGATATGTGGAAGCGAAATTATGATAGCCTGAAAAATCCTCTTTTGCACACATGTATAGATGTGAAGATGGCTCGGAATTAAGCACTGCATCTATTGTCGCCACACTTGTGGTGCGTATCGGACCCGGTGGCAGCCCATTGTTAAGATATGTGTTATAGGGGGAAGTCACTTTCAGATGATTGCCTTTCACTCTGCGAATGGTGAAATCATTGAGGGCATAGCGTATAGTGGGGTCGGCTTGCAGCGGCATACCGGTCTTTATCCGGTTGATATAAAGGCGTCCTATTTTTCCTTTTTCGTCGAGTTTGTTGCTTTCCTCGTCCACGATAGAACATAGAATCATAACTTGGGCAGGCGACAAGCCGAGTGCAGCTGCCTTTGCGCGACGTTCCTTATTCCACACTTTATTATAATTATCGCCAAGCTTGCTTATGACCTGCTCCGGAGAGGCTGACCAATATAATTCGTAAGAATCATCGATGAAGAGGGCTATAGCCTGATTGGGTGTAAGTCCGTAATTGGAAAGTGTCGCTTTATCGGTAAGGGCAGCCTTCAGAGAGTCGGAGGTAAAGTCAAAACGACGTGCCACACGCTGTGTCAGGGTAGGGAGAGTGCGGAAGCCGTTTATTGTGAGGGTCAGAGGATGTTGTGCTCCATGTGCGAGTTTGCGTTCCACACGCATAGGGGATAGACCTTCCTCAATAAGATATGCCCCGTGACGCTTTGAGAAGTCGGAATTTCGCAGCGATGCCATTCGCATTACTTTGTCGGCAAAGGGCTTACCAAGATATTTTGTCAAGGTATCGGCTACATTCTGAGACGTGGCATCTTTCGGGATTTTGATTACGGCTTCCTTGGGAGATTTGCTAAGGAGGATGGGGAGTGTGAAGATAACGCCGGCGGCTATTATAGCGACTACTGCCACAAGTGTCACCCATAAAGCAGTGTGTCTTTTCTTGCCTTTAGGGATATTATTGTCATTAAGAGGAATATTGCCGTTTTCGTTATTGACAACTTCACTGACAGTAGATTGATTCTCATCATAGCTGTTAGGAGCAACAGTATTATCACTATCTCTGATAAGAGATTCACTATCAGCGGAGATAGCATTGGCAGGCTGATTATTTACAGGGGTGCTGTCAACCGGTTGGGTCTCAGCAGAGGTGGTATCGACAGGTTGACTATCGACAGAAGGGGTATCGGAATTTACATTGCCGGTATTTTCGCTATTGACGTTAAGGTCTTTGTTTACAGTGTCGTCGGCGGGGGAGGACATAGAAGAGTCAGAATGAATAGCTTTGAAAAAGGGTTAAAGAGAATGTAGTTTAGAAGTGGATTTAAAGCCCGTCTCACTTGGAAGAGAGGAGACGGGCTTTTGTTTCGTTTGGGTCAAGATTTACTTCTTAGCCTTTACTTTTTCAAGCTGCGGCTCAAGAGCGTCGAGCGAAAGATCAATTGCCTCCTCGAAAGTATCGGCAATCTTTGAAGCGAAGAGGTCTGCTCCACCGGGGATGCTGAGTTTGATTCCCGCTTCTTTATTTTTAGCCGCCTCCGGCTTTACGAGAGTGAGATTAACTTCTACGCCACCTATGGCATCGAAACGACGGGTGAGCTTTTCAATTTTCTTGTTGACGAATGCAACGAGTTTTTCTGAGATGTCGAAATGAATCGCTTTAATCTTTACTTCCATAATAACAATATTTTATGGTTTATGAAACAGTGAGTCGCGGGGAGCAGCCAATTGGTGGCGGGAGAGCGTCTCCACAAACGTATTTCAACTCATCTACAAAGTTAACAAATTTCCTCAAAGAATTTCCTCACAAAGTATGAATTTTTTAAGGATATGCCGTAACTTCATTGCTCCTTATCTTTTCGGCGAACCCTTGGATGGCTGGATTCATATGCTTTTTTCATTTCGGCAAAGGAGACATGGGTATATATCTGGGTGGTGGAAAGGGAGGAGTGTCCGAGAAACTCCTTTACAGAATTTAGGTCGGCTCCCTCGTTGAGCATAGAGGTGGCGAATGAGTGACGCAGGGCGTGGGGGGATTTCTTACGTGCGCCTGTCGGTTCGAGCTGCCGATGCACCGCGTCATACACCTGCCGTGGTGATATGCGTTTCCCTTTCACTACAAAAAGCGGGGTGGGAGTCTCCAGATCGGACCAGAGGGAATCACGCATCTTCTGCCAGCGTGCTATTTTTTGCAATAGTGCCTGTGGCACGGGCACAACACGTTGTTTTGAGCGTTTGCCGAAAATCTTAATCTCACCTGCCGAGGGAGATATGTCGGGATCGCTTATTCCTATCAGTTCAGCGCGACGAATGCCGAGCGAGTAGAGTACGTCGATTATGAGATCGTCGCGAAGCTCTTTTTCATCGTCGGGATTAAGGTCAATGGCTTCTTCGTCAAGTCGCAGTATACCCTCTATCTCCTCTGAACGCACCACGTCAGGAAGGCTTTTCGGAATCTTTGGCAGGGTAAGGTCGGCGGTGGGATTGGCAGAGATGACCCCTCTTTTGAGCAGAAACCGGAAGAAAGCACGTAGACTCTGTGCTTTTCGTCGTATAGTGGTGGCGGTTTGTTTTTCACGGGCGAGTGTAGCAAGCCATGTACGCACGTCGGAGAGTGTGACTGAATCGGGCTGGAACGTGCCTGGGTTGCCTCCTGTGATCCAGTCGGTAAATTGGTTGAGGTCACCCTCATAAGCTTCGGTGGTGAGCTGTGAGCGGTTCAGCTCGTAGCGCAGATATGACAGAAAGTCTTTGACCAGCATAATATCTCTTTGACCGGTAGGTGTAATTTAACGGAAATCCGACTTGCGGTCGGAATGACCGGAAGTCGGATTCAAAGTATCTTGTGTGTAGTAGGCTGATTACTGCTCTGCCTGACGGAGCTGCTGAACGTAAGCAGCCTTGATCATCTTCTTGCGGTTGGTCACAGAAGGCTTCTCGAAAGCCTGACGGCTGCGCAGTTCTTTTACGATGCCGGTTCTTTCAAATTTACGTTTGAATTTCTTGAGTGCTTTCTCGATGTTCTCGCCCTCTTTAACTTGTACGATAATCATTGTTTAGTAGTTTTCTTTTTTGTGTTAATTTATTGTTGGTGTTTAAAAAAATTGCAATCATAACCGCTCAGGGTAATTCCGAGTGGGAGATTTGCAAGTGCAAAATTAGTCAAACTTATTTGTTTGACAAAATTTTAAGCGTATTTGTTTGAATTTTTAGCTTCTTTTTCTCTGAAGTTGCTGTTTAAACACCCTCCTTTCTGTTTAACACTGTTAATATAACTGAAAAAATGTGGTTTTATTGTATTATTTGGATTTTGGTAAGGGTCGTTTAGGTTTTTTGAGCACCATTATGGGTAGGAGGAAGAAGATGCCTGTCAGAGAGAGGATAAGACCGCCCATCGTTCCGGCTGCCAATGGAAACCAGAAGCTTTCGTGAGTCTCGCCTATGAGGAAGGGGATAAAGCCTAATACAGTGGAGAGCACCGTCAGCAATACTGCCGTTATCTTTACACGAAATGCTTTGACGTATAGCCTTACACTAACTTTGGATGCTTTCCGGGTATGGAGGGAGTTGTATTCGTTGATAATGTAGATGGCAGCATTGACCGTCACACCGCAGAGCAGTATAAAGGCTGCAAATCCTCCCTGATCGAATTTTAGGTTGAACAGATAGAACGTCAGGAACACACCGATAAACGACACCGGAATCACAAAGATGATAGCCAACGGCTGACGGAGCGAGTTGAAGAGAATTGAGGAAATGAAGAATATTATTACCACAATGAGCAGTAGCAGCAGATAGCGTTGCTTGGTGTCTTCGCGTCCCCAGGAATAGTCCTCCTTAGTTGCAGAGTAGCCCAACGGGAGATATTTATTGAAATCCTTTAAGGTACGCTCAAGCATCTTCTGACCCTGTGTTGCAGAGCCGATATACTCGTATTGCAGACAAAGCACATATTCCTGATTCTCCTTCACGACATCGGGGGGTGCCTGCCGTGATTCTATAGTGGCATAATCGGAGAGGCGTACGAGTCGCTTACCTATCTGGAGAGGTATGTGCATAAAGCCCCACACGTCCCTGCCTTTGCTCGACGATTTCACACGGATCTCCTCCACTCCGGCAGGAGTTACAATTGCACCGGCGTGGAGTCCGCGTCCCATCTCTCGTGTCATAGCCTGATAGAGATCGGAAGTGGTGATGGAATCGAGTGCTAATTTCTCCTTGTCAAAATCGAGGTAAAACTCAGTATAATCATCTTTCCAATAAGAAAACTCAGAGTTAATAGTCACCTCCTTGATTCTCTTATGAGTCAGCAGGGTGTCGCTGAGTGTGCGTGCATAAGAATAGAGATCGTCATAGTTGTAGCCAAGCAGTTTCACGCGGTAGCTGCCGGTGTTCTCGCGCACATCGTTGTTGAAGCCCATATCTTCAAGTCCGTACACGCCCCAACTTCCTCCTCCAAGAGTGAGGGCTTTCTGCACCGTCTTACTCTTCAGGCGATAAGGATAACCTGTGCGCTGCACGTCAGGCTTGAAGTAGACGGTTATGGAACCTCGGTTGGGGCTATAGATGGAGGTGTGAAACTGGCGTATTCCTTCCTCTTTGGCAAGAAACACCTCCATCTTCTTCATAAGCTCGTTCATCTGCGACAAAGTGGCACCGTTAGGAAGGTTGGCGTTAATATAGACGGTCGGTTCGTCGTTGGACCGTCCCCAATAGTCGCCGCTCGAAACTTTCTCAGCAAATAGCCTCAGTGTGCCTCCCAAGCAACGGTCAACCCAGGGTTTCATATCCTTCTGGTAGAATTTCGTGCCTAAGGTCTTATTATATAGCTCTGCCCATTTTCCCTCACCCTCTATCTTATCGGGAAGCATGAATACGGGCAGACCGAAAGCTAAGATAAACACAATTGCCACAATCGCCTTATGGCGCAGCAGAAACCTGACTGTAGCAGCATAGGCACGGCTTGTGGCTACCGGCAGGCGACGGAACCGACTATGTGTGCGGACACGTCTTTTGAGGCGTATGCGCTCCACAAGCGCGGGCACAAGGAACAAAGCCACCAAAAGTGATACACCCAAATTCACAATCACCACCACCACGAAATCCTTCAGACTGAGCATAGTCCTCTCGTCGAGGAAGAATACCACCGAAAGAGCGCCTACGGTAGTGAGGGTGGCTGCCAATATAGCCGAGAAAGCTCTCAGGTTATGTCGGCGCGTGATATGCTCCGTCATAACTATGAGGTTGTCAATGATGAGATTGAGTGATATAGTGATTCCGGCAAGCGAATACAGCTGAATCTCGACTCCAAGCAGATAGTAGATTACAAATGCCACGCAGAGGTTCATAGCGAGGCTGATGGTGATTATCAGCAGATAGCGCCAGCTCAGAGTGACTACTGCTACGAACAGGAGCAGAATAAGCACCGTCAAGCCTGTACGGAAATAAATTTTGTCGAGCTCTTCCGATATACGGTCGGAAGCGTCATACTCGAGAGTAAGCATAAAGCCGCGAGGCAGTTGTAAAGAGGCAAGACATTCCTTCACGCTGCGGCTCAGATCGATCTGGTTAGCCTCCGGTGTGGCGGTGATGGAGAGATTGATGGAGTTGAGACCGTTGATACGGAAATAGCTCTGCGGCGGGGCTTCGGCGTGACGGATGGTTGCCACCTTGTCGAGGGTAATAATCTCACCGTTATGACTTCCGACTACGATTTTCGAAATATCAAGTCCTTCCATATCGGCTTCGGGCACGAGTGCCACACGTATCCAAGTGTTGTTGCCGTCATCGGCAGGTCGGGC
>CAMWTL010000002.1 GCA_947177145.1 uncultured Porphyromonadaceae bacterium | reverse complement strand
TGGTTTAAACTATCCTGAACTATTTCAGGTTGAAACGGAGAGTGCCACCGTTCATAAGATCGGAATGGGAGAGAAGAAAACCGTCGAGAGGTTTGCCATTGAGGGTTATGCTCTCCACTTCGTAATTGTCGTGGGTTGCGCCCGGAGCTTCTATCACAAATTTATTGCCGTTCTCAAGGTTTATCTCGATGTGCTCGAAAAGTGGAGTGCCGAGTACATAATACGGGGAAGCGGGACAGACGGGATAGAAACCGAGAGCAGCGAATATATACCATGCCGACATCTGTCCGGCATCGTCATTGCCTGACAGACCACCCGGAGAATCAAGATACTCGGTCTCCATAATGTGGCGCACGTATTTCGCTGTCTTTTCAGGACGACCTACGTATGAGAAAAGCCAAGGTATCTGATGACACGGTTCATTGCCGTGCCAATGACGTCGCTGGGTAAACATCGAGTCAAGTTTTTCGGCATATTTCTTTTCACCGCCAAGCACTGCTATAAGTCCTTCCTGATCATGTGGCACATACCACGTGTAATGGCAAGGTACACCCTCAGTTATATGCTTTGAAAATGTGAATGGGTCAGTGGGGATAAAGCTGCCGTCGGCTTTGCGAGGGGTAGCGTATCCTGTCTTTGGGTCAATCACATTTCGCCAATTTTCTGCCCGACTCATCAGTATGTCGTAGTCGGAGGTCTTGCCAAGACTTTTCGCTACCTGAGCCAGGGCAAAATCATCGAATGCGTATTCGAGGGTGCGCGATACCTGCTCTCTCTTATGGAATGCGTCTGGCACGCTGTCCTCCACAGGGATGTATCCGTATTGCAAGTAGGATTTCAGGGCACGGCGACCCATGCCGTTACGGTAATCTGCGATATTATCGGGTGTATCGAAAGCGTTATGACGCATTGCCTCATAAGCTTTATTGATATCAAATCCTTTTACCCCCTTAATATACGCATCTGCCAACGCAGCTATACTGTGGTCTCCAATCATTGCAGCGGTATAGCTGTTCCAGCAAGGGAATATCGGTAGCCATCCCCCTTGCTCATATTTCAGCACGAGAGACTGCATCATATCCCCGCTTCGTGTAGGGTAAAGGATATTGAGAAGCGGATGCAAGGCACGATAAGTGTCCCACATGCTGAAATCCTCATAATAATCGTGTCCCTCAGGCATTTTCATTATGGGTGTGCCTTTTGAGAAGGCAGGATAGGAACCGTCGGCATCATTAATTGCGTGAGGCAGGAAAGAGCTGCGATACATCGCACTATAAAATTTTATCTTATCTACCTCCCGGGCATTTCCAATCTCAATAGAAGATAGGTGGCGTTGCCAGATGTCGGCGAGATTAGAGCGTATCTTTTCATAGTCAAAGTCGGGTATCTCCGCTTTAAGATTTGCTAAAGCTCCTGCCATCCCGGTAAACGAAGAAGCTGCCTTTACGGTGACGGTCTCATCTTTCGCGACGTTGAATGAAATGTAGGCACCTATACCCGGGGCATTGGAAATTTTATCTTCTCCGGCGTAGATGTCATCTCCTTTGAATGTGCCTGAAGCGGTGACTGTAAGCGATTCGGGCCATTCCAATACGAAATACCCTGCAAATCCTGCCGACTCACCCCAACCTTGGTAAATACGGTGTACCGGATTATAACCTCTAATCTGACGTGCCGCAAGGTCTATCTCCATATATCCTTGTCCCTCGTCGCTGTTGGGATTGACCACGATATAGCCTTCACCTGCCTTCGAATAGGTGAATCGGAATATGGCAGCCCGGGAAGTGGCTGTCATTGCAGCTTGAATACCCTCATCAGGCAGGGTTACGATATATTCGTAAGGACTTACATACTCTTCGGCGTGGTCGAACACGGTGGCACGTCCCTCCGGGGTAGTACGGAGTTTGCCGTACAGTGGCATAAGTGTCATCGACCCGTAATCCTGCGTACAGCCCCCCACAATCCAATGTGAATTACGGAAGCCTTGAAGCAGGGAGTCGGCATAATAGTAGGGGGCTACGCATTTCTGCTCTGTGTCGCGGGTCTGCGGAGTCCAGAAATTCATGCCGTTGGGCACCAAGACGGCTGGAAGAGTCTGTCCCATCTCTTCGGTTCCTTTACCGAATAATCCGGCAGCTTTTGTCTCACTGTTGGCAGTGCCGATGTAGGGATTGACGAAATCAGCGTTAGATGCCATTCGTCGTTCCGTGCCGCACGCTGTAAGAATAATCGCTCCCACAGCCGCATATGTAATAGACTTAAATCTTTTCATGGTAGGATATAATTAAAGGTATTGATTAAATCGGAGTGCCTATTTCATAAAGAAATTCCGGGGCAAGGTCCACTCCGTTTACCCATTCGATTGTAACAGGGGTAAGTGCATATTGAGTGAAGAGATCTCTGTCACGCAGTGTGCCAAACACTTCACCGTAAAGGAAGGGTTCCAAATCTGCTATTTTGCTTACCTTATCATTAAAAGTAAGTTTTAATCTGTATCCATCCAGATAATCTACATCTACCACTTTAAGCATATCCTAATCATTTTAAAGGTTCTATCCTGTTTAATTTCTCACCTTTTTGAGCTTTTTCCCATAGGGCGAGGATTTCATCTTCATGTAAATTCAGCCACCGATTGACCTTATCAATTACTTTTGCCGGGGCTTTACCATCAACTATCCGATCAATCACGGATATACTACATTCGTAGTTTCCATATGTAAAATGTACATGTGGAGGATTATGGTCTTTACAATATAGAAAGATGATGATTCCGAAAAACCTACAAATTTCAGGCATAATAAATTGATTTATTTGAGAAGGGTGGTGAGTTGGGAAAGAGTTGGAGTGTCTTCCGGTCCGAAAGTAGCTATGATTATGCCTGCTGGGTCGGCGATAAAAATACGGGGTATGCCTACAGTGGCAAACAGCTCGTATACTTTACGATCCGGTTGTGGAGAGTAGGGAAGCGTAAACTTATTATCCTCCCAATAAAGGGCTATTGCCGCTTCTACCTCGTCACGTGCAATTGCAAAGATCTCCACGTCTTCCTGCTCATTAAGATTGTTGTATAGGGTGTTAATCACAGGTAGACTTGCCTGGCAGTCCGGACAAGAGGTATTGAAAAGCTCTATGAGCACTTTCTTGCCCTTTAATGACTTTGTGGTTATTTTTCTGCCATCGTTTAGGATAAGCGAAAAAGAGGGCAATGGATCCCCTACCTCTACCCCTATATTGTCGGGCTGTTCCTCTGTCACACATGAGGATAAAAGAGCCATAACCAGGCAAAGCACTCCCGGAAACCAGTATCGCAACCGACAAATAGCATTTATCTTATTTTGCGCCATTCCTGCATAATGGTATTAAGTTTCTCATGTTCGATAAGGAAGCCGTCATGAGCAAAATCTGACTCCATGACCCTGAGAATGGATCCGGGTATAAAATCTGATAATTCCTTGAGGCAAGCCGGAGGAAAGAGAATGTCGGAACTTATACCGATTACAAGCGTATTTGCCTTGATGCGCTGCAAAGCCTGACGGATACCACCACGTCCACGTCCCACGTTATGTGAGTCGCCGCTCTCGCATATCCTCACATACGAATATACGTCGAAACGGTTACAAAGCTTTATGCCCTGATATTCCTGATAAGTCTGTACCCTATGAAAGAAGGGATCGCTATTTTCGAGCGAATCGCGTTGGCTCATATTATAGGCGAAGGGACCTCGGTAACTTATGAGTGCGAGAGCACGTGCTGTAGCAAGACCTTTACGGGCAGCGTCAAGGCGGGGTTGGCCGTAGGTGGGGTCAGACTCGATTGCCATATACATTGTCTTGTTAAAAGCTGCCAGCCAAGGGCTGCAAGAGGAATCGGTAGCACAGAACATCACATTGTCGGCGATGTCCGGATCAGTCACCATCCATTCAATAGCCTGGAAGCCTCCGAGCGACACGCCTATCATTTCGTGAATCTTCTTGATTCCCAATTTCTCAGCGAGAATACGATGACATTTTACCATATCACGTATAGTGACTTTCGGGAAGTCACTACACCACGGTTTTCCGGTAGCCGGATTTATGGATGATGGTCCGGTGGTGCCGTAGCACGAGCCAAGCACATTCGCGCAGACCACAAAATACTTCTCCGGGTCAAGGAATTTCCCTTTCTCAACCGTGTGAGGCCACCAGTCAGCAACGTCTGAGTTGGCTGTAAGTCCGTGCATCACCCAGATCACATTATCTTTCTCCGGCGAGAGGGTGCCGTAAGTGTTATAGGCGATGGTAAGAGAGGGGAGGGTAGCTCCGCTTTCGAGTTCAAGAGGTTCGTCGATATGACAGTATTGGGGCATAACAATTTTCTTGATAGTCTAAATCTACGCAAAGTTAACAAAAAATCGTTGTTGAGCCACATACAAAGCGAATGTTTTTAGCGTTATCATTTTATGAAACTGACCATAACATCAATTATCCTCTTTTTTTCTCTCCTGATGACGATGATTTCAGGAGGGTGTAGCCGTCCTCAAGTGCCTGTGGAAAATGTCACAGTAGCTGACGGCATCCCCGCTCTGAATCCTGATTATACAGATATTATACTTCCACCCAACATTGCTCCGATGAACTTTGAGATTGATATGCCGGGTAAGGAGTATGTTACACGTGTCACTGCCCCCGACGGCAAATCGCTCGTAGCAGGTGGTAAATTTGTAAAGTGGGAGCTGAAACCTTGGCACGAACTTTTGGACTCATCAAAAGGGCAGCCTCTGCAATATGAAGTCTTTGTTAAAGGTGATGATGACAAATGGAGTGTATATAAATTTACAAACCGTGTTGCAGAGGAAGCAATCGACCCTTATATCAGCTATCGTCTGATCGAGCCATCTTATGAACAATATGCCGCTATGACCATTAACCAGCGTGACCTCACTACATTCGATGAGAAGGTAGTGTTTAATAACGCGGCTCCTTGCGATGAACGACGTGGATATTGCATCAATTGTCACGTTCCTCGCAATCAATATGCCGACGGCAGTTCCCAGTTTCATGTGAGAAAGACAAAGGGAGGCACAGTCATTATGGCAGGTGACTCTGTGAGGAAAGTGAATCTCAAGACCGACAGCACCCTGTCAGCCGGTGTCTACCCTGCATGGCATCCTACTCTTGACTTGATAGCTTATTCCACCAACGATACACATCAGACGTTTTTCTCTTTCGGCGATAGGAAGGTAGAGGTATATGATACAGCCTCCGACCTTATTCTCTATGATATGAATACCCGTGAGGTGTCGCATATCGCTAACGATAAGTCCTTGATGGAGACATTTCCTGTTTGGAGCCCGGACGGAAAGAAATTGTATTATTCAGTGGCAAAATACCCGGAGGGCATTACCCCTGAAAATATTAGGGAAAACTACAATACCATACGTTACGATATTGTAAGCCGTGATTTCGATCCTGATACCCGGCGTTTCTCCGAGCCGGACACTGTAGTGCTTTCAAGCACTGAGGGAATGAGTGCCCTGTTGCCACGTGTCTCTCCCGATGGAAAATATCTGCTTTATTGCAAGGCTCCTTTCGGCACTTTCCACATCTGGCACCCTGAGAGTGACCTCTTCATAACCGATCTGGCTACCGGAGAGGAGCGTCCACTCGTCAATGCCAATAGCAACGATACCGACAGTTATCATTCATGGTCGTCCAACTCCCGTTGGGTAGTGTTCAGCTCACGCCGAGATGACGGTTCATATACCCGCCCGTATATAACATATATCTCACCTTCCGGTGAGGATTCTAAGGCATTTATTGTGCCTCAGGAAACTCCGGAGTATTACAGCCAATTGATGAAGTCATACAACGTGCCGGAATTTTTCTCTGCACCTTTCACATTCAGCCGACCTGAGATATTGGAGCAGGTAGAGCAACCGGCTCTTGCTACTCGCTTCAAATGAATCGGTTTATTTCGTAGTGATAGCCATACATTCAGTTTCTACAAGCCACCCGGGACGGCATACAGGCGCGAGCACAATCACCGTTGGCACTTCCGGAAAGCGCTTGCGGAATATACGTTCTACGGTATGGTAATCTGCAATGTCACGCAGATACACAATGAGATGTGCAACATCTTTCCATTCTGCTCCCCCTTCTTTCAGGAGCACTTCTATATTTTCGAGCATCCTATGTGTCTGCTTTGCCACATCGCCTGGATATACAATCTCTCCGCGATTGTTGATGCTGGCTGTGCCTGAGACAAATATATGCCGACGATCGGTGTAGTCTACCGCCGTGGCTCTTTCAAATGCCACGCCATATTCTGCGGTAGGGTTCAAATGGGTAGAGCCGTGAAGATATCTTATCTGACTTGGCTTGACACTTGTGTCGGCATAGGCATTGAAAGCTACGGTGCGGAAAGGGTCTGCACTCACCCCGTTAATACCTGTGGAGGCTATGAAGTGAGAGGCGTAAGTCAATCCTTTGGAGCTGAATACTTCGTTACGTCCCTTTACCACCCCTTTATAATTCACATCTATATCCCTCACCATAAACCACGTGCGTAAGCAATTGTCGGCAAGGGAGGCACCGAACCTGTTTAAGGTCTTGTCGAGTTGCTCAAGATATTCGGTAGTCATAGTGAAGGAATCGGTGGCAGAAACAGGCATATCTCCTATCCAAAGCTCGCCATTTCCATTTTTCCATATTCCCGGTGAAACCTCTTTGAAGTCAGCCTCCTCTTTGTATATTACCCAAAGGGCTACCTTTGTACCGTCTAAGGGGGATTGCTGTATAATAGAAGTAGCACATTTGAAAGAATCCGGGATACAGTGTGCCTGATTGGCTGCATCACTTAGAAACCAGCGCATAAACACAGGGCGAAGCCGTCTGCCGATTTTCTCCGCAACTGCTTTTACGCCTTTCTGCAAGCAAATAAGTTGAGCTGAGAATGATTCTGAAGGTGAAGCGGGTCGGATTATGGTATGGACCTCACGACACTCTCCTTTGAAATCGGAAAGTGTAATCAAAGCATTTTCATATTTAAAATTCAGATATTCCATACCATTTATTTATGCAGAAGAAAAGTTATATGTCAGAAGAGGTCACGTTTAGGGAGAGAGTCGGAATAGCGGCTGCGCAGTCGCTCCAATAGCCGGACAAGGTCTTTGGTGAAATGGAAGCCGGTCCATATGCCGCTGTTAGTTATAATTACCCAGCAGTCGCCGTCAGGAAAACGCTCTACGAGAGTATGTGTAGAGGATAGAGTGCCTGTACGGGTCCATTTCCCGGTAGCGTCACATTCGCTCCATCCGCGTGATAATTTCTCGTCCTCAGAATAAGCGGTAAGGGTGGCTACTGAATTGCGCGAGATTACATCCTGCAAAGCGGGGTCGCCGTCTGCCGCTGCTACGAGTCGTGCGAAATCGGCAGCTGATGTACACCATCCTCCGGCTCCTTTCAGGGCATTCACATCGTTGCCACCGTATACACGGCTCACCATACGTCCGCTGCCATTATATTCCTCTACAAGTTCATCATCGGGGGCATAGTATTTCGACTCGTTGGGGTGTCGCTCCTCATAATAGTTAGTGGCAGGACGGAAAGTGTGACAGCCGGCAGGTTCAAGTACATTTTTTGTCACATAGTCCCAGTAACTCATTCCGGTGACCCTCTCCATAGCCATCGAAAGGAGCATATATCCGAAATTAGAGTAGATTCTACCGTTGCCCGGCGCAAAAGCGATGCGTCTGCCAAGTACAATCTTCACCAGCTCCTCCGGAGTCGGGGCACTTTTCAGATTCTTCGCCTTTATAATCTCATTAGTGGTAAACATCGGGTCGCCGGCACCACGCCCGAAACCTCCCATATGACGTAGCAGATGGTCTACGGTTATGTCGAGCATCCGTCTGTCACACATCGCATTCGTATAGGCAGTATCATTAAGTATACCTTCCGGACCGAATATTTTTGTGTCGAGTGTCAGTTTCCCTTGCTCCACTAATTTCATCACTGCTATTGCGGTCACCAGCTTGGAAGCGGAGGCAATGCGCATAATATCAGCAGATTCCAATTTTCTCCCTATTTCCGCGTCGGCATAGCCGTAGCCCTTCGCATAGAGAAGAGAGTCGTGGCGTGTCACTGCAAATGACAGACCTTTAATATGCCATTTATCCATGAAACGCTCAATCTCACCATCCATAGGTTGAAGTGCTTTCCACTCCGACGAATGGTTGGTGAGGGTGTCAGTCCATATCACTTCCGGACCCTTTTGTGCCACAACAGTTTCCTCCTCACGGGTGCAAGAAGTCTGGTGGTTGTATATAAGAAATATGACTGCATACGCCACGATAGAGAAGAGTATGGTGCAAAGAGTACCACGTTTTATATCACCTCGTGTCATTTGTCTGATGTAGGTATCATTTGTGAGCAGTTAGTATCAGTAATTTGATATTTGTCTCATTTTACTGCAAAATTAACCAAAATTCGTGGAATAGCCATAAAAACTTCCAATAATTAGTTCCGCTTATGGATAGGCGATGTCCGAATCTCCTCCGGTTGTCCCGGATGTCCCGGATGTGAGTAGATATTCGTATGATAAACTTTTTTTAATATTTTTAGTAAATTTCTTTACAATATTCTTGTTTTTAAAAAAATTTGTGTAACTTTGTAAATCCTTAACCCAAATGAGAAATATTCAAGTGTTGGGAGCGCATTAACGGTTTGAGTGTATCCCTTCTTTTGCTTGAACTAATTAGGTGTAAAGACAGATTTAAAATTGAGCTTAGGTTATTATCAAATATAAGTAAGTCGATAATTTTTCGTGAGAAACGTTATCGGCAAAACTATCAAATATAGTGCAGAGATGGCCGTGTGATTCTGCCCGCTCTGCCATCGGTTGAAGATTACAAGGCTAACTTGCTTCAGCCGGTGTATGTTTGGTTGAATAATGGTACATTGGAATCAGCCGGTGTTCCTTATGGCCGGCTCCTTCAAAAAGAGCGACTCCGTGATGAAGTCGCTCTTTTATCTTGTGTCGTGTCAATATCGTTGTTTTTCCTCCTTATTCAACAGACGCACTCCGATAAATTCCGGATTCTCGTTAATAAGCTGCGGATTCTCTATATAACGGTTCATCTCCTCAGCCCATTTTTTATGAAACATTGTTGACCTCAGAATATCATTATATCTTTTTGCCAACTTGATTTCACCCCTCATCAGGGCATCCTTTACCATATATTTAAGGAAAAAGACACGCTTGCCATATTGGACATTATGCTCCATAGCCCAGCGGTAAGATTGGTTGAAGTGCCCGAGATAGTAATTTGCCGGCACCTGAATGAAAGCCGTCATAGTGAACGCTTCGGAATGGCGTGCGTCGATATTATAAGGCTGGAATTGGGAGAGGTCTTGGTGTTCCCCGCCCAAATTCTCTTGGGCGAGATTTGCCAATACAAGCATTGAATAATTGGGCGCTTCCCGTGTGAGTGACAGTACGTGCAATATTCCTTTCCAATCGTTATTCTCAAGGCAACGTAGCATCAGCACCGTGGCACGCAGATGTTCACTCTTATGTTCTGCTACTGATGCCCATATACCACCCCCTGCGACCATTGCCACTCCTATCCATCTCACGGCAGCCGATTTCTTGAGCCTCGTTATGCCGAATGATTGCAGTAGTCCGAAAATCAGTATGAGAGAGGAAGCGGCAATGAACGGTCGCCAAAGATACGTGTCGTAAGGTTCCATAAGAAGTTCCGGCAACCCTTTCAGATAAAGATAGTCATTGTCTACGGTGTTGCCGGGCATATAGATATAGTATATCTTGGGAACGACTATTACGAAAATCAATGTGAGGGTTGCCACTACATAATATATAAGGCTTTTCCTGCCTTTTGCTATGCCGTCTATGATACATAGTACTCCTGCCAATAATGCGTAGAATCCGGCTATCGTATAAAAGAAAGGTATTGCTAAGGCTATTGCGCCTGTCACAGCGATACGGTTCCCTGCCTTGCGATAGAGTCGGAAGGCTGTGAGGGTAAAGAGGTAGCCTAAGGTGGTGAAGTAGACATAGCCGGTTGATTTCAAAGAGAGCCACGCCTCGTCAAGCTGCACCACCGATACGAGCAGACAGAGAGGCACGAGAAATGTAAATGGATATAAGGCATTTTTGAAACCGAATGTAGTCCGGGTGAGGGCAATGCAGAGTAGCCATAGCAGAATAAGCACGGAAGTGCCGAGCATAGGATAATACAACAACTGGGTGAGGTAGGTGCCCGCATATCTCAGCAAGCCTCCCGGATAGTAGATGAATTGCCGAAAGTAAAACCAATTGCTCTCGAAGAGCGACATCTCGTCATACCATCTCAGCATTGAGGCATTCTTTATAGCCAATATCCAGAATGAGAATAATATGAATACCACGGTCAACGCGATGTTGACCGTGGATGATTTGTCAATATTCTTAAAATAATTTGCTTTCTTCATTATAGTTTATGTATGGAGATGTCATAGGGTTCGTCTGAGTGGTGTCTCGTTCCCAAACAGATATTCCGGCTCATATCCTCCGAAGTCTACTACAATTTTCTCAAACACGATTCCGGGATCGAGGGGAGCGAGGGTTAAGATATGTCTTCTTTCTCGTTTCCCGGTGGCGGTAAGCTCTGTCACTGTGGAACCGTCCTTCACAGGCAAGCCTGTTTTCTTTTCCACCACACGTCCTGCCACGGTAGGATAGAATACGGAGTATATGTTATCCGGATGCTCGTTGAGGTTGCCATTGAAGTTTACAGTCACAGGTTGTCCGCCGTCGAGGCTTACGTTATAGCGATGTCCTTCGGGGCGCTGGAAAGCCAAGGTTGACTTAGTGATCACATGCACTGTCACAGAGTCTACCTCTTCCGGTAGAAGAAACTCATATTCGAGTGCAGCCCCTTCGGGCGACACTGTATAAGGCATTACTGCCACGCCTCCCTCAGTGCGTCCTATGAAAGGCAATACCTCCCATTTTGCGTCAGCCGGGGGATTGATGGCTTTATTGAAATGAGGAGCTTCCATTACCACGACCCCGTTGCCCGATTCGAAAGAGTGTCCACCTGAAAGAAGGCTGCCTTCTACACGCTTGGGTTTCTCTATTAGGTAGTCTTCGGGGAAACTGTCGTTCCATATGGTGTAACCGATATGCTTCTGGATCATCATACCGTTCCACTTTCCTCCGGCAATCTCCTCGTTGTATTGCTTCATAAGCATACCGTCACGTTCAAAGCAACGTTCAGCCACATCTGCCCAATGATTAGCCTCCGTGAGATTGCGTGACGAAAATTCACGGTTCATTGCCTGTGCATAATACATCTGATAGAGATTAGCCATAAGTTGCACAGGGAAGAGGATAAGCTCACGGTAGGTATCTTGATAAGCGGGGTCAAGGGAGATGTGCTGGCGAAGGGCCTCGGCTTCAAGTCGGGCATAATCGTCAGTAACCGCTTTCCATTCACCCGTAGTGAGGTTGTAGGTGTGTGAGTCGAGCATTTCCGGAGTGATGCGCCCATTATACTTGCATAGGAGGTTGAAGATACGTGCCGCTTCCGGTGCCTGATCCGCTCCCACCTGTTGCTCGAAGAAGCGGAGAGTATGGCTGAGAAGATTCTCGCCGGTGAAAGCCTTGGGGTTCCAAGCCATATCGAGGAAAAGGGTGATGGGATACTCCATGGGCTTGAGGTCGCCTACATTGAGAATCCAAAGACGGTCTACCCCGAAGTCATATGTAAGCTCAAGTTGTTCCCACATATTCTGTATCGGAGTGCAGTTGAGAAGCTTGCTGTTGCGTGGTGCGCCTACATAGTCCACGTGGTAATACATTCCCCAGCCTCCCGGGTGCTGACGCTCCTTGGCGTTGGGTAAGCGGCGCACATTCCCCCAGTTGTCGTCGCAAAGGAGCAATGTCACGTCGTCGGGCACACGGAGTCCGGCATCATAATAGTCGAGCACCTCCTTATATAATGCCCACACCTGAGGTGTCTTTGATGCCTTGCGGCCGGTCTCCTTGGCTATTATGCGACGTTGGTTGTCAATCACCTTTTCGAGAAGCTTCACATCTGCTTCCGCGCTCATTGCTTCGTCACCGTCGCCCCGCATACCGATAGTCACCACATCCTCGGTGTCTTTCATGCGCTTGATTCCGTCGGCGAAAAATTTGTCAAGGCGATCCTTGTTGGTGGCGTAGTTCCACGGTCCGTAATCCTTACGGCGACGGGCGTATTCCTGATGGTTACGTGCCATGGGTTCGTGGTGGGAGGTGCCGATTATGATTCCCATCTCATCGGCGAGACGGCTGTTCTCCGGATCATCCTCATAGAAAGCCCATGCCCACATTGCGGGCCAGAGGAAATTACCACGCAGACGGAGCAATAGCTCAAAGACACGTCCGTAGAACCGATGGTCGCCGTAGTCGGTGCCGTAAGTGTTCTTAACCCATGTCATAAGGCAGGGTCCCTCGTCGTTTAGGAATATGCCACGGTATTTCACAGCCGGTTCGCCTGCCGTATAGCTTTCTTTCTCAATCCAAATGTTGTCATTATGAGCTACAGGGACATCTGCCCAGTCATACCAGGGGGAAACACCGATCTGCTCCGACAACTCATAGATGCCGTATATGGTGCCGCGTCTATCGCTTCCGGCAATCACAAGGGCTTCTTCAATTCCCGGATATGGATTTTCCACGGTGATGAGTATGTACTTTTCATAAGCACCTTTTAATTGGTGTTGGCGTATATCACCACGCTTGATAAGGGGGGCGATGAATTCGCTATCCTGAGATCCGGCTATGATTACCTTTGAGGGAGCGGATGCCTTGTCAGTGATGAGAGTAGCAGGTGTGCCGCACACTTTCCCGAAATCCTCCGAAAGATTCTTTGCTGCTATTGCAATGCCCGGAAGATCGGTATGAGAGATAAGTATGGGGATAGGCTGTCCCCGGTCGATGAGGGGAAAATGATAATCTGACGGCTCTGTCACGGTTATGCCGGGATTGTCGAGCGCCAATGCTACGAAAGGAAAGAGAAGGGCAATAAAGATTAATAATTTCTTCATATTGAATTATGATTCTTTCGGAGGTGAGCTACTAAAGCTGCGGTGAATTATCTTACTGAGTCGAGGAGGGCAGGAGAGGGACATTCGTAGTTGGTGATGGGAAGAGTGATGGATTTGTAACGGCTAAGAGGATATTTCGGAGCCGGATAGCCGGAAGGTAACGGTATACCGGAGAATTCACCGAAATAGCTCAGGCAAGCATCGCGCCACCATTCAGCGTCTTTCTTCTGTGTGTCAAGACGTAGGGCAACATCATCAAACACCGCAGGGTCAACATATGGCTTTGCAGAAGCCCAGGCCGTTTGGAATTGCTTCACTTTCTCAACGCCTTTCTGATAATGGGCACACAACTCCTCCCAAAGGGTAAGCCCGCTCTTCATCTTATAGTCCCACGGCACATGGTGAAACCATAGAAGCAGTTCCTCGGGACATTGGTCAAGGTCGGCATAAATACTCCTGAATGGTTCCGAATATTGGCTTACGGCATCGCTGCCTGTGGCGGTACGGTCGAAGCCGAGACCTTTCGCATCTGCCCGGTGATAATATCGCGGAAGCCAGTCTTCGCGTGCTCCCGGCACGTCGCACCATGGCTGTGGACCGTAATGATGTCCGAATGCAAATATGTGATGCAGTCCGAGAGGCATCATATAGTCTACGACTGCCTCTCGGCTTTCCGTCATCATCTCAACGAGGGCATCTACCACTGAGTCAGAGGTATCGGGTGAAAGGAACCCTGATTTAAGCCATTCCTCTGCAATTTGCTGCGGAGTCAAGTCGGGATCCCACGCCATTCTTCCAAAAGCATACCAGTTTGCCATAGCTAAGGGATGTCCTGTGAGATTTTCGCAATCTCCCACATTTGCCACTCCTGCTACCCCTTTAAGCCCCACGTGTGGCACACAATCAAAAAACTCACTCCACATGGGGGCAAGGAAAGCGAGGTGGTTGGAGTGTCCGAGGTATTCCTGTGTGATTTGCAGCTCCGCCATCTGTGAAGTGGAGGGCATTGCTCCGAAGAGGGGGGAGTGTGGTTCACGGGGCTGGAAATCTATGGGTCCGTTTTTGATCTGCACAATCACATTGTCAAGAAACTTTCCGTCGAGTGGCTGAAATTCGAGATATGCCTGTTTGGCACGGTCATCGTCAGTAGGGGAATACACGAATGCCCGCCACATCACAATGCCGTTGTAGGGGGCAAGAGCACGGGCAAGCATATTGGCTCCGTCGGCGTGTGTCCGCCCGAAATCCATAGGTCCTGGCTGCCCCTCTGAATTGGCTTTCACAAGGAAACCGCCGAAATCGGGTATGAGGGCATATATCTCATCGGCTTTTTTCTGCCACCATTGCTGCACTTCCGGCAACAGCGGATCGGCAGATGCCAAAGAGTCGAGAGCCATAGGTGAGGCAAAATTTACCGACAAATATACTTTCTGCCCATAGGGACGCAGTATGTCGGCAATCTCAGCTACACGTTTCAGCTTGCTTTCAGAGAGTATCTGCGGGGAGGCGTTGACGTTGTTAAGCACGGTGCCGTTAATTCCCACTGATGCGTTTATACGGGCATACTTTCTGTAAAGTTCCTTGTCAGCCTCGGTAAGCTTTCCATCCCATTTCCATATTGATTTTCCGGCGTAGCCTCGTTCTATGGTGCCGTCAAGGTTATCCCAATGGTTGAGCAGACGCAGAGATGCATTGGGTGCGTCGTGATATAGTGACGGGAGATCCGACATATTGTCGCGCCGTATCATATCATAGGCTCCATACAGTGCGCCGTTGGGAGTGGACGCCACCAAGAGCCAGCCGTCACCGGATTTCTTGACGATAAATCCTTCCGGTTCCACTGCTGCTTCCTGACTTATTACTACAGTGACTTTACCCTTGCCAAAATGTTGTTTCAGCTCTTCGGTTGCAATCTGTCGGGTGTCCGACAAGCCGGAGGCAGGATGCGATTTAGCGGCTGCGACCGTTGCAAACGTGGCTCCAGCCAGAAAAAATAAAATGATAGATACCAGTTGTCTCATGGTGCAGATATGGAAAAGATACTTATTATGCAAAGTTAGCAATATTCAGGTAAATTTCAAAGCTATAGTGTTGCAATACCGTAAAGTTACGTAGGTGAGCTGTATTATAAGATTTTGGTTTTAAGATGACAACATTTGTATATGTCTCAATTTCGTACATATTTGTAACTTTGCATTTTTAGACATATTAAATGTGGGTGGGGCTATATAACGATGTAAAGAAAAGTTTGTAAATTTGCATACAAATCTATCCACCATGAGACAATTCCTAATCGTCCTACTGGTGCTTGTTGCCCTCTTTGGTAAGAGTGGCAGCTCGACAGCACAGGTGACTTCTCAGAATATTAACTCCTCTTCTTGGCATACGGGATGGCTCTTTACAGCCCCTGAAGCGGTAGCTTCCGACTATACATCCTTTTGCCAAGACCACGACGGTTTCCTTTGGGTCGGTACTGACCGGGGGCTGTTGCGTTTTGAAGGTAACAGCTACGATACTTACTCCTCCAATCCGTCCGTAGAGGGGTCGATAAGCGATAACCGCGTCCTTGACCTCCTTTGCGATTCGAAAGGACGTGTCTGGGCAGCCACTGCCAATGGACTCAATCTTTACGATGCTGCCACCGATACCTTCAAGGTCATAGAACTTCCTTACCTCAATTTCTATGGATATATCATTTCGCTTGATGAAATGTCAGACGGCACGGTGATATTCCTTGTCTCCGGAATAGGTCTTTACATTATCAGCGAAGAATCTGGGTCGCCTGTTGCCGTGCGTTATCTCCCGAATATGCAGGAGGAGAAGAATTTCAACACCGTGCTTTGTGCTAAGGACGGGAGGGTATATACCGGCACACGCTACGGTGATTTATGTGTGATAGAACCTAACGGTAGGGCACACTTGCTGAAAGTAACCGACAACTATATCACTGATTTGGCTCTGGCTTCCAATGGCAATGTGCTCGTGGCTGATGTCAACGGTATTTTCCGGGTAAAAGTCAAGGGTGACAACTCCGTGACACCGCTTACGTCGGTGCGTCCGATACACATATCCCGTCTTTCCACCGAACGCGACGGTCTGGTATATGTGGGCACCCACGGTGAGGGATTGTGGCGTGTAAACTCCGATTCCAATCTTGTGGAGCCCCTTTCTGATATTTATTCACCTTTCCTCTCGCTTACTAAAGCCAATATCGGAGCTGTGTATTGCTCTCCGGATGGCAATATATGGTTGGGGTGCAACTATTACGGACTTGTGATGATTCCTGCCCGTCCCCTTCCTTTCACTTACCGTAAACTTATAGACATCTTTCCCGACTTTGCGGGTGGCATTAATGCGGTAGCCACTTGGAAGGATAATGTGTTTGTCGGGCTTGATAAGGAACGCATTGCTATGCTGTCGCTTGACGGAAGGCTATTGAAGACCATTGCCGTCCCCGGCTCCGGCTCTCTCAATTCGTTGACGGTGACAGGTGATAAGCTGATTGTGGGTATGGCTAACGACGGTCTTTATGAAGTGTCGCTTCCGGATGGTAATCTGAAGCGTCTGCTTGACATTAATGCCACATTCCCAAATATATATGTGGCTCCCGGTTACGGTGACGAATTGTTTGTCGCCATACATGGAGTAGGGGTGATGCGTTATAATCAGAAGACGGGTGAGCGTAAATTCCTACCTATTGACGGCGACGGCAACAAGCTCACCAATTCCTATGTGGCAAGTCTCTGCCGCTCTTCCGACGATAAGATATGGATGGGGCTTTTTGGTGGTCTTGCTTGCTTCGATCTTAAGGGAGATTCCCTTGTGGCTGTCGACCAGACCCCGTTCCTTTCCGGTGCGTGTTATGCCGTCGAAGAGACAGAGGGGGGTAATGTGGCTGTGGGCACGAGTCATGGGCTGCTGATGCTCAATTCCGACAATCGTGTCGATAAGAAATATACTACTGCTGATGGTTTAGTATCTAACGATATACGAGATATTGCTAAAGATAAAGACGGTAATCTTTGGATAGCTACTCTGCATGGATTGTCTTATTTGAATCCTTCCGACAGTACGATAGTCTCTTTCCATGGTGGCTACGGATTGGTGGAGAATGCCTTCGGGCATATCAGTGCCACCGACAATGGCAAAGGCATCTATATGGGAAGTAATTTGGGTGTCACTTACTTCTCTCCGGAAACTGTGTTGGCTCCCGGTTTCGGTAGCGACATAAGGATTTCAGGTGTATATATGAACGGCCATAGACTTTCACCATCCGATAAATTGACAAATCGACCTCTTGTAGAGGGTCAGCCGATGCGTCCTGATGCACTCTATCTTCCTTATAAATCCAACTCCCTTACCCTGCGCCTCACGACTATGGATTTCCGTGACGGGTCGAACGTCGGCTATCGCTGGCAGCTTAAGGGATATAGTAACGATTGGAACTTCACACCTCCGGGCGATGCCATGATATATCTTCCTCATCTTGACCCCGGTAAATATGTTCTCACGATACAGGCTCTTGAGAATGGTCTTGTGTCTGAGCCCCTTGCTGTGGATATACATATCTCCACACCTTGGTATCTTTCATGGTGGGCTAAGGCTATCTATTGGCTGCTATTTATATTCGTGCTCCTGTTGCTGTATCAGGTGCTCAGGAAGAAGCGTCAGTCGCAGGAGGATGCCGACCGTATAAAGTTCTTTATGGACATTTCACACGATATACGCTCACCGATTACCCTCATTATGAGTCCACTTGAATCGTTGATGAAAGAGCCTTTCAACAATGATGTGAAGATGAAGCTAAAGACCATGCACCGAAATTCGCAGCGTATACTCAGTCTTGTCAACCAGCTTCTTGAAATCAGGAAGTTGGAGAAGGGCAAGATGCAGTTGGCTTGTCGTCTCACTGATATGAATGCCTTTGTGAGCGAACTTGTGGATATGTTTAAGCCTCAGGCTGAGGAGAAAGGTCAGACATTGACCTTTGAGGCAGCGGAAGACTTGCCGTCCATATGGGTAGACCGTCCCAACTTCGACAAGATTCTTGTTAATCTCATTTCCAATGCAATCAAATATACTCCCGAGGGTGGCTCTATAGTCGTGAAGAACACTTTAGGCGACAATCCGGAAATCGGAGAGGTGGTGGAAGTGAGTGTCATAGACAGTGGCATCGGTCTCGATTCCAAGACCGAGCAGCGTCTTTTTGAACGCTTCTATCAGGGGCGTGACGATGCCGGTTCTACCAAAAACGGTTTCGGCATAGGGCTTGACCTTTGCCGACGCTTAGTGGAGTTCCATCACGGCAAAATCTCCGGACGCAACCGTACCGACGGCGTGAAAGGCAGCGTCTTCTCAGTGTCGCTTCCCGTTGATCCGGAGGCATACTCTCCCGATGAGCGGGTGGAATCGTCTGCCGGTGAAGCTCAGGGCATGAGAGACGTGATATTGCCCACTACGGTATCCGGTGGCGAGACACCTGTTCGTCAGCCGAAGTCTAACGGTCAAAAGACAATTTTGGTGGTTGACGATGACACGGAGCTTCGGGAATATATCTCCGGGCATTTCCGCAGGCATTTCAAGGTGAAAAGTGCATCTGATGGCGGTGAGGCTCTGCGTATGATAGCTGAGAGTGCCCCGGATTTGATTATCAGCGATGTTATGATGCCCGGGGTTGACGGTCTGACCCTGCTTCATAGGCTGAAGAAAAACGCCGATACCCATCATATTCCCGTTGTGCTGCTAAGTTCGAAACAGGACATCACCGACCGTATGGCAGGATGGGACCGTGGTGCCGACGGCTATTTAGGTAAGCCTTTCCATATCGAGGAACTTGAGGCGTTGGTAGATAATCTCATAGATAACCGTCTGCGTATGAAAGGTAAGTTCTCAGGCACACAAGACACCGAAGGAAAGATTTCCGCTCCTGAGATGAAGGGCAACGATGAGGCTCTTCTTGAGCGTGTGCTGAAGATTATCGACCAGAATATAGAGGATCCAAAGCTCAATGTGGAGAAGTTGGCTTCCGATGTCGGTCTGAGCCGTGCCCATCTCCATCGTAAGATGAAGGATATGGTGGGTATGACCCCAAGTGATTTTGTGCGCACAATCCGGATTCGCAGGGCGTGTGAACTTCTTCGTAAAGGCGACGTGGCTGTGACACAGGTTGCCTATAAGGTAGGTTTTACTTCCCAGCCTCATTTCTCTACCATCTTTAAGAGCTTTACCGGATTTACACCATCCGAATATCGCGACGGGTATGAGTCCGGACAACTTCCCGACACTGCCGAACCGCGTGATCCGGCTATCAAATAACTCATTGCATATGAATCTCAAAATTATTACTTTGTCTGCACTCCTGCTCTCCGGCGGTTTTATGGGGATAAGGGGTGAGGTGACACTACCTTCGGTGATTTCCGACGGTGTGGTATTCCAGCGCGGCTTGCCCCTCAAGATATGGGGAAAGGGTCTTCCCGGTGAGACGGTAGCCGTCTCTCTCAACAAAAAGAAAGCTGCTACGACGGTGGCCGCTGACAGTACTTGGAGTGTGGCACTACCCGCTATGAAAGCCGGAGGTCCCTATGTGTTGACGGTAAACGATAAGAATGTCAATGATGTACTGATAGGTGATCTATATCTTTGCTCCGGACAGAGCAATATGGAGCTTCCCGTAAGTCGTGTACGCGATTTCTTCAGTGAGGAGTCAGACACCTATACCAATCCTATGATTAGGGAATTTAAGACGCCGAAGGAGTATGCTTTTCACGGCGGGCGTGACGATGTGTCGAAAGCGGAGTGGAAACAGGCGGTGCCCGGCACCAACGACCGTTTCGGTGCGCTTGTCTGGTTTATGGCACGAGACCTTTATGAGAAAAACGGTCACGTCCCCGTAGGAGTCATAAATTCAAGCTGGGGAGGTTCGCGTATCGAGGCGTGGATAAGCGAAGATGCCGTAAAGGATTATCCTGTGAGGGAGGGTAGACTCCGAATAGCAGAGGATGATCGGTATCGCAACGGTCTTGAAGCTGCAGAGCGACGTGCGCAGCAGCTTTGGTATGATGTCACAAGCAAGAATGACCCCGGAAATAAGGGTGAGAAGTGGAATAGCCCTACTCTCGACGATTCATCGTGGACCGTTACGCCTTTGCTCGGGAAAGAGTGGGGTAGCAGTAACGGCAAGCCTGTCAACGGCTCACACTGGCTGCGCCGACATGTCAACGTAGGTGCCGACAAGGCAGGACAAGAGGCGGAATTGCGTCTTGGCTGTATCGTTGATGCCGATTCCGTATGGGTAAATGGCAAGTTTGTAGGCTTCACTGCCTATCAATATCCTCCCCGCATATATAAGGTGCCTGCCGGAGTGCTCCGTGAAGGCGATAATGTTGTGACTGTAAGGGTAGTCAGCAATGGTGGTGTGCCACATTTCGTAGAGGAAAAGCCCCATAAGTTCATATTCACCGACGGTGAGGAGATAAGCCTTGAAGGGGATTGGTTGCACCGTACAGGCACTCCCATGCCTCCCACGCCCGGTGTGACGGATTTCTTCCAGACTCCGACTGTATTGTATAACGGGCTTATCGCTCCGATGCTGAATTTCCCCTTCCGTGGGGTGGTATGGTATCAGGGAGAATCGGATGTAGACATCCGTAATGAATACACTGCCCTGATGAAATCGCTTATTAACGATTGGCGTGATAAGTTTGGCGATGAGCAATTGCCTTTCTTTATAGTCGAACTTGCCGATTTCCTGCATCCCTCCGACACCTATGGACGTAAATCGTGGCAGGAGATGCGCGAGGCACAGCGTAAGGCAGCCGATGAGACCACTGATGCATGGTGGATTCTTAACGGCGATGTGGGCGAATGGAACGATATTCATCCCCGCGACAAGAAAACACCGGGCACACGTGTGGCTGCTAAAATTTTAGAAAATCCTCATAAATAATAGGGTAAATAAGGAAATGATACAATGCGGCATCAGAATGTTACGATTCCGTATCTTACCCTCACATGTAGGAATGTCGCTGCAACTTCCTTTAACGCCCCCCTTGTGAATTATTTGTAATTTTGCATCAGAGAAATTCAGACGGGTAAACCCCTTCCGGAGATTCTTCTAATATAACATGATATTTTGAAGTCCCATAAAAAATAGTATAGGTTAGTTAGAATAATAGAACAGGTTAAAATTCAATTAAAGTCCCGGTTGTCACAACCGGATTATTAACCTCAAAATCTGATCAAATGCATATCTCAAGGAAATTAAAGATTGTTTCAGGAACGGCGATATTGCTCGCTACAATCCCCTTCTCTCCGCTTCATGCAGGGGAGAAGGGGTTTTTTCATAACCCTGTGATTTGGGCGGATGTGCCTGACCCCGATGTGATCCGTGTAGGAGATGATTTCTATATGGTGAGTACTACTATGCATCTGATGCCGGGTTGCCCCGTTATGCGCTCACGCGACCTCGTGAATTGGGAGACAATCGGCTATGTGTTCGATAAACTTACTGACCTTCCCCGATACGATTTGGAGGGAGGAACAGTATACGGCAAGGGACAATGGGCTACCTCCATCCGCTATCATAACGGACGGTTCTATGTGCTTTTCTCACCCAACGATCAGCCTTACCGCTCCTATATATACACTGCCACTGATCCCGCCGGACCGTGGGAATTAGTGACCCGCACCAATCATTTCCACGATGCTTCGCTCCTCATTGACGATGATGACCGTGTATATGTCTTCTACAACGGCGGTGAAATTCGTCTTAGAGAGCTTAATTCCGATTTTTCAGGTGTTAAGGAGGGGGGGATAGATCAGGTGGTGATTTTCCCCGACGCTGAGGAGATGGGGCTTCATGAGGGTAGTCGCGTGGTGAAATATAATGGTAAATACTATGCCTTCGTTATCTCATGGCCTGCCGGTAAACCGCGCCGCCAGTTATGCTATGTGGCTGACAACGTTACCGGACCGTATGAGAAGCACGTGGTGCTCGAATCACAGTTCGGCGGCTTTCCCTATGTGGGTCAGGGCTGCCTTGTGGATGATACGGAAGGCAATTTCTGGGGTATGATATTCCAAGACCGTGGAGGTGTAGGACGTGTTCTTACCCTTAATCCCTGTCATTGGGAGGGTGATGTGCCGATGTTGGGCGATGCCGACGGCAAAGTGCCCGCAAAGGTTGAAAAGACGATAGTGCCTAATCCTAATGCCTGTGTCAACAGTTCCGACGAGTTTTCCAACGGTAAGAAGTCTATACTCTGGCAGTGGAACCATAACCCGGTTGACGACGCTTGGTCACTCACCGACCGTGATGGCTATCTTCGCCTCCACACCACTAAGCCGGTCACAAATCTATATGAGGCACGCAACACCATCAGCCAGCGCATGACAGGCCCTATGGAAAGGGGTGCGGTCAAGCTTGAGACTTCCGGTATGAAACCGGGCGACCGGGCAGGATTCGCAGCCTTCAACGGCGACAGCGGATTGCTTACCGTGGAGCAGAATCCTGACGGGAAATATATAGTATGCGGAAGCTCGTCGATGGTCATGGGTGAGGGTCACACCGTTGCCAAGACTGTGGATGAGGAATGGGAGAGAATACCCTTCAATGGCGATTCCGTATGGTTTGCCATCGACACCGATTTCAATCCCGGTCAGGATATGGCAACCTTCAGCTATAGCTTCGACGGCAACGAATGGCATAAGATAGGGAAGCCTTTCAAGATGGTATTTGATTATCGCCGCTTCTTTATGGGCACTCGCTACGCCATATTTAACTATGCTACCGACCAACCCGGCGGCTATGTGGATGTCGACTGGTTCCGTCTCTCTACCCCCGAATCTTCTCTCTGATAACAGCCTTACAATACAAAATTTGCAATCTTTGACACACCTCTTTTCTTGGAAAGGGGTGTGTCAATTTTCACCTCCCCTTACCGATTAGCATTTGAAGTACTGCCGGGGAGATTTCTAAGCCAAGAAATAAGGCAGTGGTATGTAAAGACTTATGGAAAATGTATCAGTTTGATGTTACGAATGCGAATGTCTTTGCGACACTCTTTTTGAGTATTATTACAAATAGGAATGTATTAAAGATTCAATTAGTTGCCTCTTGCTTTGCAAAGGTATAATTTTGCATTGTGAAAATTATGAACAATAACCAATAAAAACTTCACCAACACATGAAACATCTAACCCTGACAGCTATGACGGCTCTTCTGCTTCCCTTGTCGATCTTGGGAGGCTGCAAGGCATCCTCGAAGGGTGTGGAGCCTCAGAGTTCGGTGGCGATTTTCGATTCGTTCCACTACACCGGTCAGGATGACTACTACAAAGCCAATCCTCTTCCGGGAGAAAGTTCCTTCTACAATCCGGTGCTCGCCGGTTGGTATTCCGACCCGTCGATCACTACCAACGGTAAGGGGGATTACTTCTTAGCTCTGTCGTCTTTCACATTCTATCCGGGGGTTCCCTTGTTCCATAGCCGCGATCTCGTCAACTGGGAACAGGTGGGGCATATTCTTGACCGTCCTTCACAGCTTCGCAACATGGAGAAGCAGCATGTGAGCGGCGGCATCTTTGCGCCCGACATCGCCTACAATCCAGCCAACGAGACCTACTACATGATCACCACCAATGTGGGTGACGGTAACTTCTTCGTGAAGACCAAAGACCCCTATGGCGACTGGAGCGACCCGATCATGCTTCCCGAAGTGCAGGGCATCGACCCCGCTTTCTTCTTCGACAAGGATGGTAAGGGCTATATCGTCAACAACGACGACGCTCCCGACTATAAGCCTGAGTATCCCGGCCACCGCACCGTACGTGTGGTTGAGTTCGACCCTGCTACCGACAAGTGTGTAGGCGAGCGCAAGATCGTAGTCAACAAAGGCTGCCGCCCCGAGGAGAAACCCATCTGGTGTGAAGGCCCTCATATTTATAATGTAGACGGCACATATTATCTGATGACTGCCGAGGGCGGCACGAGCGATTGGCATAGCGAGGTTATTTATCGCGGTCCGACACCTTTCGGTCCCTATACCCCTTATTCAGGTAATCCTATCCTCACTCAGCGCACCCTCGACCCGAGCCGTGAGAATCCCGTGACCTGTGCCGGTCATGCCGATCTCGTTCAGACTCCCGAAGGCGAATGGTGGGGCGTATTCTTGGCTTGCCGTCCTGTAGCCGGCAACAAGGAGAATCTCGGCCGCGAGACATTTATGCTCCCCGTGAAATGGACTGATGACAAATGGCCCGTATTCGTTGAGAACGGTGAGACTGTCCCCTTGGTAGTTGAGAAGCCCGGTGTGACAAGAAATGAGAATCTTACTTTCGGAAACTTCGAGCGCGACGATCAGTTTAATGATTCTACTCTCGACCAGGCTTGGCTTACTCTCCGCGGCCCTGCCACCGACTACTATTCCCTCACCGACAATCCCGGCCATCTCACCATCAAGTGTGCCGATGTGAAGTCTACCTCGAAGCAGCCGCTCCCGTATGTGTGCCGTCGTCTGCATCACCACAACTTCACCGCCGACACTCATATGACCTTCCTCCCGGAGAACGACAGCCAGCTTGCCGGTATGCTCCTTCTGAAAGATGAGACCCACCAATACCTCCTTGCCCGCACCAAGAACGGCGATGTCCATAAACTCGAGGTGCGCAAGATTGCCGAAGACGGCAGTCACACCATCGCAGAGGTGCCTGTGGAAGCTGATCTCTCGGCGGTGGATTTCAGAATCTCGGGTAACGGTCTGAAATATGGTTTCCATTATTCTACCGACGGTGGAAAGAACTGGCAGAGCCTTGCCGAGGGTGTCGACGCCGGATTCACCTCCACAGCAGAAGCCGGTGGCTTCACGGGTACGATGGTGGGACTATATGCCTCCAATGCCGAGACAATCGACTAAGAGATAATTATTTCCATTATACTTTAATATTTAATAGCGATGAAAAATGTAAAGAAGACTTTTCATTACATTGCGTTGCTGATGACCATGCTCGTGACGGGAGCGTTCTCCGCCCGGGCTGATTTAGTCAAAGGTAACGTTACCGATCAGACGGGTGAACCCCTGATCGGTGTGACAGTAATGGTTGTCGGAGTTCCCGGTGGTACTGCCACTGACCTCGACGGCAATTACAAGATTGAGGTGGCTAATCCTAAGAAAGCGGAGCTGCGTTTCACCTACGTCGGCATGGAGCCGGTGGTAGAGAAAGTGGGCGGACGCAGCGTCATTAACGTCGTGATGAAAGACAGCGGCGAATCCCTCGATGAGCTTGTGGTCGTAGGTTACGGCCAGCAGAAGAAAGCATCAGTCGTAGGTGCTATCGCCCAGACATCAGGTGCTACGCTTGCTAAGACCGGTGGTGTATCCAGCCTTGGTGCAGCCCTCACCGGTAATCTCCCCGGTGTGACCACAATGGCATCAACCGGTATGCCGGGTGCCGAAGACCCGCAGATCGTGATCCGTGGTCAGACATCTTGGAACGGTTCTAACCCGCTCGTCCTCGTCGATGGTATCGAACGTCCTATGAACACTGTCGATATTAACTCTGTAGAAACAGTGTCAGTACTGAAGGATGCATCCGCAACCGCCGTGTATGGTGTGAAGGGTGCAAACGGTGTAATCCTCATCACCACAAAGCGTGGTCAGGAGGGTAGAGCACAAATCGGTGTTTCTCTCAACGCAGTTGCCAAGGTGGTTTCTCACCTCCCCGGCACCGAGGGTTCTCCCGAGGCACTTTACATGAGAAACCGCATCATCGAGCGTGAGCTTGGTCTCCAGCCCGCATCTTGGGTTGATATGACTCCTCTGGACATTATCGACAAGTATGCTCACCCTGCCAACCTTGAGGAGTATGAGCGTTATCCTAATGTAAACTGGGAGAAAGAGCTTTTCAAGAGCCACGCTATGGCATACAACCCTAACATCAACGTGCGTGGTGGTACGAAGTTCGTTAAATATTATGCTGCTATCGACTTCCTGCATGAGGGTGACCTCTATAAGGAGTATGACGTAAAACGCGGCTACAACGGTGGTTTCGGTTACAACCGTGTCAACATTCGTTCTAACCTCGACTTCACCCTTACACCGACCACTCAGTTCAAGGTTAACCTTTCCGGTTCACACGGTGAGAAGAAATCTCCTTGGGGCGCAGGTGACAACGACTGGGGTACAACCCAGCTCTGGCAGGCTGCTTATAGCGCACCTTCCGACGCTTTCCGTCCTCAGTATTCCGACGGCACTTGGGGCTACTATCCTGCCAATACACAGGGCGCACCTAACTCAATGCAGGGCGTTGCTACCGGCGGTGTAGGCTACACTACCACTACCCGTATCAATACCGACTTTACTCTTGATCAGGATCTGAAATTCATCACCCCGGGTCTCCGCATCAGTGGTACAATCTCTTGGGACAACAATATGCAGGAGATCAACCGTGGTATCTGTGAAAACTGGTATTCACCCCAGTACAAATGGATTGACCCTGACACCGGTGAGGTAATATGGGACAAGAAGACTCAGCCTAACGGTCTTGACTTCAATGAGGACCTCAAGTGGAGCACCCGTACAGGTGAAATCAACAACTGGGCAACCAACCGCTTCCTCTTCTATCAGGCACAGCTCTTCTACGGCCGCCAGTTCGGTCAGCATGACGTGACCGCCATGGGCGTATTCAACCGTAATGAGGTAACTTATGGTACCGAGTTCACCCGCTATCGTGAGGACTGGGCTTTCCGTGCCACTTATAACTTTGCCGAGAAATACTTCTTCGAGTTTAACGGCGCTTACAACGGTTCTGAGAAATTCGGCCGTGACTATCGTTTCGACTTCTTCCCCTCCGGCGCTATTGGATGGCGTCTCAGCGAGGAGAAATTCATGAACTGGAGCCGTGGTTGGCTTGACAACTTCAAGGTGCGTTACTCTCTCGGTGAGGTCGGCGACGACTCAGCCGGTGGCCGCTTCCTCTATCAGACACAGTGGGCAGCCGGTGGAACAGGCTCCTTCTATCCTAATGGCGGCAGTCCCTACACTTGGTATAAGGAGGCTTCTCTTGGCAACCCCAATATCCACTGGGAGAAAGCTATCAAGCAGAACTTAGGTATCGACTTCACACTTTATCATAGCCTCGTGAGCGGTACTATCGAGCTTTTCAAGGAGAAACGTAAGGACATCCTCGTTAGCGGTGGCGACCGTGCAATCCCGTCTTACTTCGGCGGCAGCGCTCCTATGGCTAACCTCGGTACTGTAGACAGCAAGGGTTATGAGTTGGAACTCCGCTTCAACTACACATTCCCCAACGATCTTCACCTTTGGGCTAACCTCAATATGACCCATGCGGAGAACATCGTTACAAAGAAGGATGATCCCGCCCTTATGGAGGCTTATCGCAAGAGCGAAGGCTATATGATCGGTCAGGACCGCATTGTTTATGACGCCGGATATGCCCAGACTTGGGACGACGTTATCGCGATGACTCCCCACAACACTAACGACAACCAGAAGCTTCCCGGTCAGCCCATCATGGTTGACTACAACGGTGACGGTGTAATTGACTCTTCCGACTCCACACCTTACGGCTACAGCGGTATCCCGCAGAACAACTACAACGCCACTATCGGTTTCGATTGGAAAGGCTGGAGCGTATATGTTCAGATGTACGGTGTAACCAATGTTCAGCGTACCGTAGTGTTCGAGTCTTATCGCGGCAACCTCAACACCCTCTTCGCAGGCGTGAACTTCTGGGCTCCCGGTATGACTGATCCCGACCGTCCTCTTCCCGTTTGGAACACCACTCCGAGCTACTACAACGGCTGGGACAACCGCTACAACCACTATGACGGTTCTTACTTCCGTCTGAAGAATGCCGAGATCGCTTACACATGGACAAGCGGCTGGATCAAGAAGATCGGCTTAAGCAATCTTAAGATCTACGTTAACGGCAACAACCTCTGGCAGTGGTCTAAGCTTCCTGACGACCGTGAGAACAACTTCGCCGGCACCGGTAACGCATCACAGGGTGCTTATCCTACCGTTCGCCGTTTCAACCTTGGTATCAAGTTTGACATCTAACCTCTCAACAAAATGAAAAAAATTAAAATCTATATATTTGCAGTTCTTGCAGCTTTCATGGCTTGTGGTAATCTCACAAGCTGCACCGACTATCTCGACAAAGCCCCTGAGAGCGAGATTTCGGAGGATGAGGCTTTCAAGAATTTCAAGAACTTCCAGGGCTATGTGGAAGAGATGTATTTCTGTCTTCCTAACTTCACAACCTGCTATTGGAACAATTCCTGGAACTGGGGCGAAGATGAATTCACCGGCATCAACGAGACCTACATGATGTGTGACAAGGTTGATAAGGGTGACTTCTGGGGCTGGCAGGCTGAGCACGACGGCTGGGGCTGCGGTTTTATGGACATTGGCGGCTTTGACACAAGTAAGTATTCCGACGTGGGGCAGCATCCCACACTCTGGAAGGGTGCTTGGTATGCTATCCGTAAGGCTAACCTCGGTCTAGCTAATATGGATCGCCTCACTCAGGCAACTCAGGAGGAGCGCAATATGATCGAAGGTCAGCTCTACTTCTTCCGTGGTTTCTACCATTTCATGCTTATGCAGTATTTCGGTGGTCTTCCTTACATTGATGAGGTTCTCGGTAGTGCTGCTCTTGACAATCCCCGTCTCAGCTATGCTGAATGTGCAGAGAAAGCAGCAGAAGACCTTCAGAAAGCTGCTTCACTCCTTCCTATCGACTGGGACAGCACTCAGGCAGGTGCCGCTACAAAGGGTAACAATAAGCTCCGTATCAACAAGATTATGGCTCTTGGCTACCTTGGCAAAAACCTCCTTTGGGCAGGTTCACCCCTTATGAATAACGACCCCAACATAGCTGCCCACGGTGGCACAAAGCTCCCCGGCAACGCTCTTGGATATAATGAGGATTTCTGTAAGCGTGCTGCCGACGTGTTTGGTGAGCTTCTCAACCTCGTCGAGTCTGGTCAGACTCAGTATTCACTCGTTAAGTTTGAGAACTATAAGGATCTCTTCCTTTCTCACTCAAGAGGTGGCTTGATGCCCGGTTCTACTGAGGCTATCTACCGCAATCCGTGTGACGACTGGAACCGCTCCAACTGGGGACAGACCAACGACTACGGCACAAAGTTCCTTACCAACAACGGTATCTGCTATCACCCGACTGCCAACTACGTAAACTACTACGGTATGGCTAACGGTCTTCCTCTTGACGATCCCGATTCAGGTTTCGATAAGACTCATCCTTGGAAGGGTCGTGACCCCCGCTTCTACCATGACATCCGTTTCGACGGCTGCAAGCTCGAACTCGGTGGCAACCCGCAGGCTGATGATGTTCGCTATGCTCCTCTATACACAGGTGGTAAGCTCCGCTCTGATACGGAAGGTAGCCGCTCAGGTTATCTGAACTATAAGTTTGTGCGCGACGACTTTAACCAGTGGGACAACCAAGGCGGTGGCAACTGGGGTGCAAACAACCATATGCTCATCCCCTATATGCGTCTTGCCGATATATATCTGATGTATGCTGAGAGTGCCTGCAACGGCTATGGGTCGGCACAGGGTAAATCCGGCAAATTCTCAAAGACAGCCGTTGAGGCAATCAATACTATCCGTAAGCGTGCCGGGGTTGCCAATGTCAACGCGAAGTTCACCGGCTCTCTTGATGCTTTCATGGGCGAGGTTCGCCGCGAACGTGCTGTCGAGCTTGCTTTCGAGTCTCACCGTTTCACCGACCTGCGTCGCTGGATGCTCATAGACAAATATCCCTACAACATCAAGACCTCTCAGGAATTTACACGTTCAGGCAATCTTGCCGGTGTCGATAAGGATTCTTCAGTGGGTATCAACAAGACTGACCCCACTCAGAATACGGTTGTAGGCTTTAGCGAAAAAGTGGTCGTAGAGCGTCCTCTTACCGAGAAGCACTATTGGCTCCCCTTGAAGGTGAAAGACGTGTCAATGTATCCTGAATTGTATCAGAATCCGGGATGGTGATAATAACCCCATAATTACCTTTCAATAATGAAAAATTCAAATAACATCATATATCCCCTCGCAGCGGCAGCCGCTCTGCTCTTCACTCCCGGTGCTTTCGCCCAGGACGACGAGACATTCGTGCCGGCAGATTCGCTGCCACAGGGAATCCAGCTCCCTTTCCGCACAAGTGACGGTAGCGATATTCTCGGCGGCGTCTCTTCTGTGAATATGGTTGAGCTTGAGAAGAAGAGCTTCAACACATACACTTTTCAGAATGTCAGTGCCCTGACCAATACAAGCTGGGATATGGGCGGAATGCTGATGTTGGTTGACGGTGTGCCTCGTGATGACAATAATATTCTTCCTCAGGAGATCGAGAGCATCACATTCCTTAAAGGTGCTCAGGCAGTGGTGCTTTACGGTTCTACCGCTGCGAAGGGTGCCGTGCTTATCACTACCAAGCGTGGCCGTCCCGACGGACTCCATGTCTCTGTGCGTGGCAATGCCCAGATGTTCGTACCCAAGAGATACCAGAAATATCTCGGTGCAGCCGAATACATGACCCTCTACAATGAGGCACGTGCCAATGATGGTCTTAGCGCAGCTTTCACAGCTGAGGACATCTACAACTATGGCTCTCACCGCAACCTCTCACGCTATCCTGATATCAACTTCTTCTCCGACGAATATCTGAAGAAGCAGTATATGAAATATGAGGGTCAGGCTGAATTTACAGGCGGTGCCAAGTTTGCACAATTCTACGCCCTTGTTGACGTTTATCATGTAGACGACATCATCAAATTCGGTGAAGGTAAGAACAATGGTCAGACCCGTCTGAGCTTGCGTGGCAATATCGACCTCAATCTCAACGATTGGGTGTCAGGTTGGGTAAACACCAGCGCGACTTTCTACGACAATCGCTATGACCATGCCGGCTATTGGAACAATGCCGCTACTATGCGTCCGGCAGTGCAGGGTACCTCACCCTTCGTTCCTTTCATTCCTATCGACGCTATCGAGGCAGACGATGAGGAGAGCTGGGCTTTGGTGAACAACAGTAATCACCTTATCGGTGGCAAGTATCTCCTCGGTGGTACTCAGCAGTATCAGAGCAATGCGTTTGCCGCTATGTATGCCGGTGGATATACCAAGTCTACCACCCGTCAGCTCCAGTTTGATGCCGGTATCCGCATCGACTTCGGCAAGGTTGTCAAGGGTCTCTCTTTCACCGCTCACGGTGCAGTGGACTACAACACCATCTATTCTGCTTCTATTTCTCCCAGATATGCTGTCTACGAGGCAACTTGGAGCAACTACGGTGGCAAGGATGTTATTGCCGGTCTTAAGAAGTATAATGATGACTTCTCCAGCGGCAATATGGACGTAGGTGGCGGTTCGGAGCGTCAGACTCTCCTTTTCTCCGGTCAGTTTGACTATAAGAACACCTTCAACGATGTTCACAATGTAGACGCTACTGTTGTGGCTCATGGCTACAAGCGTACTTACTCCGGCCAGTATCACCGTAATACCAATGCAACTCTCGGTTTCCGTGCGGCTTATAACTATGCCAATCGCTACTATGCAGAGTTTAACGGTGCTATCAACCATTCAGCACGCTTCAAACCGGGTCACCGCAACGGTTTCTCACCTGTGGGAAGTATCGGCTGGCGTATCGGTCAGGAGGAATTCCTGAAAGACAGCGAGGCTATCAGCGAACTCCGCATCAATGCTACTTACGGCCGTATCCTTCAGGATATCGATATGCTCAAGAATGGTAATCTCGATGACAGCTTCTATATGTGGGACGGCAAGTTCACCGCTAACGGCGCATGGTGGGGTTGGAACGACGGTCACAAAGGTATCCAGACCTTTATGAGTACTCAGGGTACAAACCCCAACCTCACATTCGTGAAGCGCAATGAGTTTAACGTTGGTCTTGATATGGGCTTCGTGAACAATATGATTACCCTTAGCGGTGCATATTTCAACACTAAGGTGGATGGTCTTCCTATTCAGGCTACCAACCTCTATCCGAGCTATATGCTTGCAGGTTGGGGTAGCGAGGGTGCCAGCTCTTTCATCCCTTACATCAACTATGATGCTTATAAGGTGGAGGGTTTTGAACTCATGGCTAATTTCAACAAGCAATTCGGCGACTTCAATGTGGGCTTCGGTGCAAATGTAATGTATGTAACTACAAAGAACACCAAGATCAGCGAGAACGTTGAGTATGAATGGCAGAAGAGCGAGGGACAGAACAGAAGCGCATTGCGTGGCTACCGTTGTCTTGGCTACTTCCAGAACGAGGAGGAGATTTCCAGAAGTGCTCTCATCAACAACAATACCAAGCCCGGCGACCTTAAATATGAGGATGTCAACGGTGACGGTATCATCGACAGCAAAGATATGGTAATCATCGGTCGTTGGGATAATCCTTGGACTTATGGTATGAACCTTACTCTCGGTTATAAGGGCTTTACCCTCTTCGTAGCCGCAACAGGTTGGGCAGGTGGTAACGGAATTAAGGATAATGAGGCTGCCTGGGTTTATGGCGACCGCAAGTATTCAGAGATAGTTCGCGGACGCTGGACTCCCGAGACTGCTGCCACTGCCACTTATCCCCGCCTCACCACTCAGAGTGGTGCCCTAAACTTTGTTACCTCCGACTACTGGATGTATGATTCTGACACTTTCTGCTTGGATCAGATCCAGCTTACCTACGACTTCCCCTCGAAGTGGTTTGACCACAAGTTTGTTAAAGGGCTTCAGCTCTACGTTAATGGCAATGACCTCTGGCGGGCATGCAAGGAGAAGAAATATCGTGAGACCACAGTTGGCGGCAGTCCTCAGACCCGCAGCTACAACTTCGGTGTTAAAGTAAACTTCTAAAACTAAAACGACAACATGAACAAGATAATAAAAGCAGGTGTATTCGCTCTGATGGCAGGTGCCTTCGTCTCTTGCGACGATGTGTTTGAGCCGCTGCCGGAGAATAACCTTCCCATCGACTATCTGGTGATGAACTCATCATATGCCGAGAATGTGTTGGGTAACGTCTATGCCTTCATGCCCTCATTCGATGTCTTCAATCTGAGTGAGGCGGGAACCGATGATGCTGTCTCCAACGAAGCCAATAATAGCTGGCGCCTTATAGCTTCAGGCTCTTGGACCTCTCAGAACAATCCGATGAACCGTTGGGAGATGACCCGTACCTGTATACAGTATTGTAACCTGCTCCTCAGCCGTATCGATGATGTGGAGTGGGCAAAGGATGAGGCTGCCAGTGCTTGCTTCCACGACCGTTTCTATGCAGAGGCTCGTGCCCTTCGCGGCATCCTTATGTATAACCTCCTTCAGGCACACGCCGGTATCGACAACTCAGGTGAGCTTCTTGGTATACCCATCGTTCTTGAGCCTGAGGATGCCACAAGCAACTTCAATGTGCCCCGTAATACTTTCATTGAGTGCTACAACTCTATGATGGAGGATTTCAACGAGGCTCTCAAGTATCTTCCGGCTACCTTTAAGTCGTATGATGCTCAGGAAGATCCCGCATCGCTTGCGGAGCTTCAGCAGAAATATCCCGGCATCACAGAGGGTAACGCCAACCGTGTATTCGGTGCAGGATTCATGGGCCGTATCAGCGGTCAGATTGTGCAGGCGTTCATCTCTCGCGCTTCTCTTCTCGCAGCAAGTCCTGCTTTCGAGAAGTCGGGCGTGACTTGGGAGACTGCTGCCAATGCCGCTGCCGGTGTTCTTAAGCACATTAACGGCATTTCAGGTATGGCTGAGGATGGTGGCACATGGTATTGTGACGTCAATATGGATGCTCTTCAGGACGGCGACTGTCCTCCCGAGGTAATCTGGCGTACTGAGAAGGGTGAGAACCATGACCGTGAGTCTACTTACTTCCCTCCCTCACTCTATGGCCAGGGACGCATCAACCCAACACAGAACCTTGTGGATGCTTTCCCGATGGATAACGGTTATCCTATCACCGATCCTCTGTCGGGTTACGACCCCCAGAATCCTTACAAGAACCGCGACCAGCGTTTCTATGACTACATCATCTATAACGGGGCTACTGCCGGCACAGCCAACACTGTAATCAATACGGCTGCCGATTCCAACACCAACGACGGTCTTGATATGATTACCACCTCAACCCGTACAGGTTACTACATGAAGAAGCATCTCCGTATGGATGTGAACGCTAACTCAAGCAACATCGTTGACAAGAACCATTACACAGCACGTCTCCGCTACACCGAGTTCTTCCTCAACTATGCTGAGGCTGCAAATGAGGCTTGGGGACCGACAGGTTCAGGTTCCAACGGCTACTCCGCTTACGATGTGATCAAGGCTCTCCGCAGCCGTGCTCTCATTGGTCTTGAGAATGGTGATGCCTATCTTGAGAGCTGCAAGAGCAGCAAGGAGGAGATGCGTAAGCTTATCCGCAACGAGCGTCGTCTTGAGCTTTGCTTCGAAGGCTTCCGTTTCTACGATCTCCGTCGTTGGAAAGCCGATCTCAACGAGACTGCCAAAGGTATGCATATCGAAGACGGCGTTTACTCTGTATTCGATGTTGACACTCGCAATTACAAGGATTACATGTACTATGGTCCTATCCCTTATTCAGAGACTTTGAAGTTCAGCAATCTTCAGCAGAACGCCGGATGGTAAGTCTTGCTCTCTCTTAACTACAAATTCATACAGACAAAATGAAAAAATCGATTTTCTCAATATTCGCCTTGGGTGTGCTCCTTGCTGGTTGCCACAACAGTGATGTGGATTATCCCGATTTCGAGTATCAGACAATCTCGTTTGCTTACCCGAATCCTGTCCGCACAATCACTCTCGGCTATGAGGCAGATGTGGACAATTCCAAGGACAATGCCCACAAGTTCGACATCAAGGCTGTGCTTGGCGGTGTCAACGAGAACCGTGCCGATCATTCGGTAACGTTCCGTGTCGCCAATGAGCTTTGTGACGGACTCTATTTCGAGAACGGCGAACCTGTATTGCCCCTTCCCGAGTCTTATTACTCCCTATCAACTGACCGTATGGTCATCAAGAAGGGGGATGTGTTAGGAGGAGTTGAGGTACAGCTCACCGATGCTTACTTTGCCGATCCCAAGAGCATTGATGTGAACTATGTTTTACCTATTCTTTTGGTTAATTCCGCCGATTCAATTCTCAGTGGTAAGGCTAAAGATGGTGTCGAGAATCCTGACCGTCGCAATGCCGATGACTGGTCGGTTCAGCCGAAAGACTTCACACTTTATGCTGTGAAGTATAAGAACAGATATGACGGTTGCTGGCTGAGCAAGGGTACCGACGTGATTGATGATAATGGTGAAGTCAAGACTGATGACCGCAATGTACAGTACTGGGAGAAGGCTTCTCTGCGCTATCTGAAGACAAAAGCCCTCAATCAGGTTGTCTACACTAAGGAGTATGATATGCCTATCATCAACAAGAAGGGTAAGAAGGATGAGGTACACATTGTATGCGACCTTCTTCTTGATATCCATGATGACGGCAACATCACTATCACTTCCCTTTCCGACGGTGTTACTGCTTCCGGTTCAGGCACATGGAAAGAAAATGGTGAGCCTAAGGCTTTCGGCGACAGAGACCGCGACCTTATGAAGCTGAACTATACTCTTCGTTTCGAGTATATGATTCACGAGCCTAAGAAGACTATGGCTTACTACGAGCTTAAGTGTGATGAAAGCATGGTGCTCCGCGACCGCCAGAACAAACAGGAGTGGTTTAACTATGTCCTTGAATAACTAAACTACGGCATCAGACGGGTCTTTCCCCTTCGGATACGATCCGTCTGATACCGACAAATCACTGAAACGACAATGAAAAACTATATCAAAATAGCCGCTCTTGGAGCCATCGGCTTGATACTGACGGGATGTGCCGACACTACTGTCGATTACTATCCTGTGGAGAAGCCTCAGAGCATCATAGATTACGAGTATCTCAACGATTACGCCCCGCTGAAGAGCTATATTGACCGTGCAGCTCATCCCGGTTTCCTCTTAGGAACAGGTGTGGGTGCCGGCGACTATAACGCCAAAGGTCTCATCTACCGCGTTACTAACAGTAATTTCGATCAGATGACTGCCGGCAACGAGATGAAGTATGCCTCCGTAGTGCAGGACGACGGCACTATGGATTTCTCAACTGTTGAGAAATTTGTTGAAACTGCCGAAGCTGCTGAGATGTCGATTTACGGTCACACTCTTTGCTGGCATGCACAGCAGAACACCAACTATCTCAACAGCCTCTTGGCAGACCTTGAGGATGATGAGGAGGGTACAGTTGCCGAGAAGCAGTATGCCATTATTGACGCTGAACTCGATCGCTGGATTGGCGGTATGATGGATGCCACCAGAGGCTATGTGAAGGCTTGGGATGCTGTTAACGAGTGTATCTTGGATGATGGTGTACTCAGAACCACTGAGAGCATTCCTGATAAGGGTGCTTTCTACTGGGCTGATTATCTTGGAGAGAACTTCGTGCGTAACGTCGTGAAGTATGCTCGTCAGCACTATGCGGAGCAGGAGGGTGCCGTTGCATCTGATCTGAAGCTCTTCATAAACGACTATAACCTTGAGGCAGCCTACAACAATACCCTCAAGACTGACAAGCTCGTTGAGTGGATTAAGAAGTGGGAGTCCGACGGTGTCACCAAGATTGACGGTATCGGTAGCCAGATGCACGTCAGCTATAGCTGTAATCCTACCGAGCAGAAACGTCGCGAGGATGCCGTAGTAAAGATGCTCAATACCTTGGCAGCTTCCGGCAAGCTTATAAGAATCACAGAGCTTGATATGGGTATCGATGATGCCGAGGGACAGTCCATTGCAACAGCTGATGTAACCTTGGAGCAGCATAAGGCAATGGGTGACTACTACAAGTTCATTATCTCGAAGTATTTTGAGATTATCCCCGTAGCCCAGCAGTATGGTATCTGCCAGTGGGCACAGACTGATGCCAATGCCAAGAGTGGCTGGCGTGCCAATTGCCCCATCGGTCTTTGGACAGAGTATAACGCAGCTGCCGGTACAGGCTTTGAGCGCAAACCTGCATATGCCAGCTTCTGTGAGGCACTCGCCGGCAAATAATATATGACTATCGCGTATGGATAGGCGATTTCCGAATCGCCTTCCGAAGCAATTCCATATCATAAAAGTTTAGGAGGACATACCCGTCAACGGGTATGTCCTCCTAAACTTTTATAAATTTATATAAATTTTATGAATAGATTGATTGATAGATGCTTAACTCCGATGTTGCATTTTTATGTTACGAATCTGAACGCCATTGTTACACTTTTTTTGTGGGTTGTTACGATTAAGTATGTATTGAGCATTTATATAATTGGGGGGCAGTATATTAAATACTAATTTTGCGGAGTAAATATCTAAGTCAAGACAATTTTTTAGTTAACCATAATTATTAATCAAATTCTAAACGCATGAAGAAATTTTTTCTTTCGATGCTTGCTCTTGCTTCAATGGCAGGAGTGGCTTGCGCTCAAGAGGTAGTCGCTACATACGACTTTACCAAAATGAGAGAGTATCCTTGGGGTGTACCTGATGGTGTTACTCTGACAATGGAAAATCAGTGCCTGAATGCTTCAGGTAGTGGTTGGTGGCAGTTTAAAGCTGCTGAAGCTCAGTTGGAGCCGGAGACTGACTACACAATTACTATGGCTATTAAGGCAAGCAAAAAAGGTGCTACTGCCTTTGCTGTAGGTAACTGGAGTGGTGATGATTTCTTTGGATTGGCAGATGACGATCAGTCTAACAAAATCACTTATGATGAAAAATGGGCTGCCAGCTCATGCACAATGACTACCAGAACAGCTAACAATCCTTTGGATTTCATGTTCCAGCCAGGTGGTTATGATGGAGAACTCAATATCGCATGGGTAGTGATCAGCAAGGGTCATTGTGAGCCTGAGTCTACTCCTCTTATGCCGATTTCTCTTGACAATGCTCAGGATGTATCTGAAGTCAACTTCTCTACTCTTGGTTCCTATGATTATGACGGTGCCAGTGCAGAACTCGTTGATGGTGTTCTTGTAGCTACCGGTGATGACGTTTTCAACGTTATGGAAGGTCTCAAACTCGAGCCGGAATTAGACTACGGTGTTATTGCAAAAGTTAAAGCGTCTGCCGATGTTGAGGTAGGTGTTTCTCTTGGCGACTGGGGTGCTATGGTTGATGGTTCATTCCTTGGTTATGATGTTTGGAATGAGGTCGTAATCCGACTTGGCAACGCTCCTGTTGATGATGAAACCGGTTTAATTCCTGAGAACTGCTTTGTAATGTTCAGCCCTGAGGATGATTTCGCTGGCACTATCGAGGTTGAATGGGTGAAGCTGGTTTATTTCGTAGAGCCCGAACCCGAACCGGAACCTGTTTATAAGACTGAATGGTCAATGGCAATTGACGACTTGACAGGTGATAATGGCGAATCTGATTATGTTTGGAGTCGTACAGGCGAAGTTGGTGCTTGGACAGATGCTATAGCTCCTGTTTGTGATAATCCTGACGGTGAAGGTAAGGTATTCTACGCTGATGTGCCTGCACACCCACTCGTTGCTGAAGGTGAGGAAGATCCTATCCCCGACCACCATGTTCAGTTCTTCGTACAGTATCCTGACAATATGTTCAAGGTAGGTGATATTATGAAGGTTAAGTTCGACTATTATTCTACAGTAGAACGTCGCGTTGATACCCAGTCTCATTACTCTCCCGGTGACTATATCCTCTGGCACTTCATCGGTACATTTACAGCTAAACCTGAATGGCAGACTTTCACGGCAGAAGTGGTAATCGACGAAGAAATGGTAGGAAGCCATGACGCACAGGGTTGTATCGCATTCAACCTTTGCACTAAGGAAGACAATGAGGGTAAGCCTGAGAGCATCTTCTACATGAACCACATCACAATAGAAAGAGGTGAGCAGGTTCTCGTATCAGGTGAAGAGCCCGTTCTTGAATGGCAGTCAATCATTACTAACGGTAATGCAAATGATGGCTCAAGTGTAAACGTTCTCGCACGTGTTGACGGCAACGATAGCGAAGCAGCTGTTGTTGACAATCCTGCAGGTGAAGGCAAGGTATTCGAGGCTCCTATCGTAGCTAAGACCGAAGGTATCGAAGACTGGACTTCTCAGATGTTCATTGAGTTCAATCAGGCTCTCGAAGAGGGTACTAAGATCAAGGTAAGCTTTGACTACTACAGCTCTAATGATCGTACCGTTCAGACTCAGGCTCACGGCGCACCTGGTAGCTATCATTACTGGGATATGCTTGGCAACCTTGAGGCTAAACCCGAATGGCAGTCAATTGAGAAAGAGGTAACAATCACTGCTGATCAGGCTGGTGCAGACGGTTGCAAGGCTATCGCATTCAACCTCTCAACTTCTGAGGAAGCCGGTACATTCTACATCAACAACGTTAAGGTTGAGGCTCTTCTCGAAGCCGGCACAACTGCTGTTGAGGAAATCGAGGTAGCTCCTGTTGCTCCTGGTGTTGAAAGCAGCCGCATCGTGGTTTACAACCTCCTCGGTGTAAAGGTTCTTGACACTGACGACGCTTCTCAGCTCAATACTCTCAAGAAGGGTATCTACATCGTAAACGGCAAGAAAGTCGCTCTCTAATCAGCCTATAGCTTTTAATCAAGAAGTAACTTTCAAAAAGTAAATACTTCAAGAATCATATTGATTCTAACCATCCAAAAGGGAGGAGCCAATCCGGCTCCTCCCTTTAATAATTATGGGCGCAACCGTATTGAAGCGTTAGGTGAATTCAATCAATTCATAATTAAATCCTATGCTAAATAAAATTCTTTAATCAGCTTAAATGTAAATTGCAAAAAATTGTCTAAATTTGTGCTTACTAATCTTATATTTGGTTATGAATCTGATAAATGATAATCTTCAAAAATTGATTGCTTTGTGCAAGGAGTATAAAGTGAAAAGATTATATGCTTTCGGATCGATTCTTACACCGCGATTTAACGATGAAAGCGATGTGGACATATTGGTAGATTTCAATTCTGAGATTGATTACCATAATTATGCTGATAACTATTTTGATCTTTATCATGCTCTTAGGAATTTATTTAAAAGAGATGTGGACCTTGTGGATGAAACTACAATAAAGAATCCATATTTTAAAGAGGAGATAGAGGAAACAAAGTATTTAATATATGGATAAAAAGTTGAAAAAATATCTTTCTGATATCCTCTGTTCTATTTTGGAAATCGAGTCTTTTATGGAGAATAGACCCAAAAAGTATGAAACTTTTTGTAACGATACTCTATTTAGAAGAGGAGTTGAAAGAAATATCGAAATAATGGGTGAGGCCATGAATCGGGCTCTTAAAATTAATCCAAATCTTCCAATAACAGCTTCTCGTAAGGTTGTGGATACACGGAATTATGTAATTCATGCATATGATTCATTGAAACCTGATATTTTATGGGCGATTGTCATAAACCATATGCCACTATTGAAAGAAGAAATTGAAGCTTATTTAAAAGCTTGATTAAATGGTCGTGGTGATTTTTTATGGTCTTGATCAATAAAATTAATGTGCCAATTGTTTTTGCGTCAGAAATAAATCTGGTAAAAAGGGCAGCCAAAAGAGGATTCTTTATGTAGCGTTACAGGAATCTCGTAATTTTTAGTTACATTTGTAGGTGAAACCAAAAGCGACGTTAGGCCTATGGCAAAGACAATCAAATATCCGGTAGGCATACAGACTTTCTCAGAGATAATCACTGAGGACTATCTTTATGTCGATAAAACTGCGTTGATTTATGAGCTGGTAAAGGATAAGAAATATGTTTTTTTGAGTCGTCCGCGTCGCTTCGGTAAAAGTCTGCTGATGTCAACTTTGGAGGCTTACTTCAAGGGAAAGCGCGAGCTTTTCAAAGGTCTTGCCATATCTGAACTGGAAACTGATTGGGATACTTATCCCGTATTCCGTTTTGACCTCAGCGGAGAGAACTACAACCATCTTGACCGTGTGCGGATAAGACTCAACCGCTGTCTCAAGAACATCGAGCAGGATTACTCCATATGCTCTACGGGAGAGAGCATCGCCGACAGATTCATGGAACTGATAAGGGAGATATACAGGCGTTACAACAAAAGGGTTGTGATCCTGATAGATGAGTATGACAAGCCGCTGCTCGACTGTCTGCATGATGAGGAGTTGCACGAGGATATCAAGGCGGAGCTTCGTGGTTTCTACTCGGTGATGAAGGCGAGTGACGAGTACATCAAATTCGTGATGATCACGGGGGTCACGAAGTTCGGGAAGGTTTCGATATTCAGCGGTATGAACAACCTCAAGGATATTTCACTTCTGCCCAAGTACAATGCGTTGTGCGGTATCAGCGAGAGCGAGTTCCGCCGTGATTTCGTCAAGTCGGTTGAGGAGTTCTCCGAGGAGAACGGTCTTGGCGTGGATGAGACGTGGGGAGAGTTCAAGAGCTTGTATGACGGCTACCATTTTGCTTCCCGGGGAGAATACATCTACAATCCCTTCAGTGTGCTGAATGCATTCGATTCCGAGGAGACGGGTTTCTATTGGTTTTTGAGCGGCTCCTCCTCCTACCTCATCAATCTCGTCAAACGTCATATGTTCCTCCTCTCGAACCTCGAGGGGGAACAGCGTACCCCTGAGCAGCTGAGCGACATCTCGGATATAAGTCGTGACTTCGTTCCGTTGCTGTACCAGTCGGGCTACCTGACCATCAAGGATTATGACACCGCGACGCGATGCTATACCCTTGGCTTCCCCAACCGGGAGGTATACAGGGGGTTCTGGGACTGCCTTGCCAATTATTTCTTCCGTGGGTACGGAGGCAGCTACACGTTCAGCCTCACCAAGTTTGTGAGCGATGTCAACGAGGGTAGGCCGGAGGCGTTCATGGAGCGTCTTCGTAGCCTGTTTGCGGACACGGAGTCGGAGCACGAGCCGAACAAGGAGATCCATTTCCAGAACATGATGGCGATAGCGTGCAAGATGATGGGCT
>CAMWTL010000001.1 GCA_947177145.1 uncultured Porphyromonadaceae bacterium | reverse complement strand
TTAGGGAGCCGGACCATTTGGTCCGGCTCTTCTTTTTTTGACAAGGACTGATTTTCTCAAAAAGAGTGAGCTGCATTAAAAGGTGCGGCTCACTCTTTTTTCAGGTGTTTTGCTTGCGATAAGTGGTAGGCGACACATTCGTATGGTGTTTGAAATATTTCCCGAAGAAAGATTGATTGGCGAAATTGAGATATACCGCTATTTCCTGGATGGTCATATCCGTGGTCTTTAACAACACTTTTGCCTCCATTATCACATAATTTTCAATCCAATCGCTGGCTGTGCGTCCGGATATTTCTTTTACCACTGAAGACAAATGCTTTGGCGTAATGTATAATTTATGTGCGTAAAAGGACACTTGCCGTTCTGTGCGGAAATGCTCACTTACCGTCAAAATGAACTTTGCCATGATCTCCTCTTTACGTGTGCGTTGTGGTTCAATTTCTGTATGGTTTTGAAGGTTAATATCCATCATCTCATACAAGGCTGCCTGAAGCATACACAGCACCTTTTGTTTTAGAAACGGTGTCTTATTTCCACGTAGCTTCTTACGCAGGACATCATAGAAGGTTTTAATGCTTGCTGCATCTGTGTCGGAAAGATAACTTACCGGTTCGGTGCGATGGTACATAAGCAAGGGAAGAATATCGGTGAGTTTAGGCAACACATCCTCTACCACATGACTTGAACACGCTACTGCGGAGCACTGGAAATCGTCGGAATAATCGGATAAGTAGATATAATTTTTCGGTTGAATTACGATTAAAGTATTTTTAGAAATATCATATTCTCTCAAGTCAATGCCTATTTTCCCTGATCCTGCCGTACACAATACAATTAGCAGCGCATCTATTCTGAGAGGGAATATCTCTTCAGCCACAAATTTTATTTCATGGTCGAAAACCAGAATGTCTTCATCGAGTTTATCACTATTGACATTTTTAGCAATCTGGCTTAAAGTAGTAAAGGTGCCGGATTTAGGAGATGGGTTCATAGGTTAAAATTCTTGGATATTGCGAAATTAGCAAAAATTCCATAATTAATCAAGTAATGCAAGGAAAAGGTCCTTTAATTATATAGACTTTCTTTTTATTGCTCTCCGCACAAAGGAGAGATGCCTGCCGATGGTCTTAGCCACTCCGTAATGCCTGCACATAATTTTAAAACGTTCTATAAGCGACTTCCACTTATTCTTGTCAGTAGTGCCGTCTGCCAAATAGTCGATAGCTATAATGTTAAGATTCACGCAATGGTTTGGCTGTGTGTTAAGTATACACTTCACTGTCCAATCATAATCTGCCGAGAAGCGATAGCGCGTGTCATACATCGGTGTCAGGACTTTTTTTACCATAAAAGCCTGGTGACACACCAACATACCTTTAGAGAAAGATTGAAAGGTGAGCTGTCCGGGGGCAGAAAGATGTCGTGGCGCTATTACCTTACGCGAGTCATCTACTATCACCGTATCGGCATAGATGATGTCGGCATTTGCTTTACAAGCTTCGGCATATTTCAGCAGTACATCGGCACTGTGGAACGCATCGCCGGCATTCAGAAATACCACATATTTCCCCCGTGCATTCCTTAAGCCTTTATTCATGGCATCGTAAAGCCCCTTATCCGGTTCGCTGATAATTTTAAGTTGCGGTGTCCCCAATTGACGTGCTACCTCTACCGTATTGTCTGAGGAAGCTCCGTCAATTATGAGATGCTCAAAGTCTTTCCAGGTCTGTTGTGCCACTGATTTCATTGTCGGTGGCAGCTCCTTGGCAGCGTTATATGTTATGGTGACAATTGATATTAGGGGTTGTTGTGTCATATGTAAATAAATTAAACGGTAAAATAGGCTGAAGGAAACCTTTTTGCAAAGTTAATGAAAAGGTATATATAAATGAAATATATTGACCTTGCTTCTCCATAATCAGGATCTCATATGGGGATAAATATAGCTGATCTATTAATGTTGCAGTCTTGGTATACACAAACTATGCAATTGTTAGGGGAGTGGTGGCTGTGTCTATTACATAAATCAGAATGGAGTTGAAATAAGCATCGAGAATGTAGAGAGGCGCGTAAGGGGGTTATTATTTAAATTGATTTTAAATAACTGATATTCATAAGAACTTAATTTGGAATGAGTATAAATTAAGGCACAATGCAGAGATTTTAGTTGGTAAAAAGAAAGGTAAGTCCTAAATTTGCAGAGTTAAAAAGAAATCAAAATAAATTCATTAAATTAATATTTTACAACTATGGCATACGTAATTGGCGACAACTGTATCGCATGCGGCACTTGCATGTCGGTTTGCCCTGTAGACGCAATCTCTGAGGGCGATATCTATCACATCGATCCCGATACCTGCATCAGCTGCGGAAGCTGCGCACAGGTTTGTCCTAACGACGCTATCAGCGAGGGTTAATTTCTGCCTCTCTGGAAGTAAAGGAAAAAATTCCTAAGAAAAATTTGGCTGCCTTAATCAAGGTAGCCATTTTTTATTTGTATTCTTATGTTACTCTGACAGCTTTTTACTAATTTTGCAGTTTAATTGGCTGATTTCTGAGGTGGGTAAATCAACTTTTATCCTGCATAAACAGTTAGTAATATGTAATAACTTATAAAAATTAAGAAATGGATAGAGTAAAAATTAAGGTTATAAATAAAAGTCATCATCCTCTTCCTGCCTACTCCACATTTGAGGCTGCCGGAATGGATGTAAGAGCCTATTTACCTGAAGGCCCAGTCACTCTCAAGCCTATGCAACGTGCCTTGATACCCACCGGATTGTTCATACAGCTTCCGCAAGGATACGAGTGCCAGATACGTCCACGCTCAGGTCTCGCTCTGAACTATGGCATTACTATCGCCAATTCCCCCGGCACTGTGGATGCCGACTATAGAGGCGAAGTGGGTATAATCCTGATAAATTTGGGAGAGAATGACTTCGTGGTGAACGATGGGGAAAGAATATGCCAGATGGTAATCAAACAATATTCTCATGTGACTTGGGAGGAAGTGAAGGAACTCGACCGCACCAAACGTGAGGATGGACGTTTCGGCCATACGGGGTTGTCCTGATTTATTTCGGATAATCATCAACACTGATACAAACCACGTTTATTAGAACTTATTACGTTGAAAACATTCCCTCTTTTCATTTTGGTTGCCTGGGTAGCTCTCATTTCCGGAATGGTAGCCTATGCCTCACCTCGTTCTGCCGACCGACAGAAAGCCCGCTATTATTATCTCGAAGGGGCGCGTTGCCAGGCAACGAACCAGATGCCGGAAGCATACGAATACTACAAGAAGGCTTATTTCACCGATCCCACATATGAAGAGGCTGCCTCAGCGTATGGAATGAACAGGCTTTTGGTGCCGACGGATTCTATGCAGTCTCAGAGAGAGCTCCTCAAGTCGCTTTCACTGATGAGGCCATATGTCGATTTATATCCGGCAGATATGTCGGAAGCTCGTTCATATGCCTATATCGCCGGACGGCTGGATACAGTTTCTGAGGCAATAAGAGTATACGAGCGTCTTGATTCCTTGCGCCCGTCGGTTACGACTACCCTGTTGCAGCTGGCGGATGCCTATATGATGGACAGTCAAGAAGATAATGCCATTTCCGCGCTTAACCGTTTTGAGAAGATTGAAGGGAAGTCTCCGCAATTGTCGCTGAAGAAAATGTCGGTTATGCTTGCGAAGGGCGACACATTGGCAGCTGTGAGGGAAGCGGACGATTTGATAGCCTCAAATCCCCGCGACTCATATTACTACATACTTAAGGGAAATCTCTATGAGGTGATTGGCGAGAATGATTCAGTATTGTCTTCTTACCTGAAGGCTGAGGAACTGAATCCGGATAACGGCGGTGCCAAGCTCTCTCTTGCTACATATTATAAGAGCATAGGTGACAGTGTGGGGTATGATCAAAAAGTATATGAGGCACTTCTGTCGGAAGATTTCGAGATGGAAGATAAGCTTTCGCTGCTGAGTGAATATCTTCAGACCCTTCTTGACGATGACAGCGACACTGCCCGTGGCGATCATCTTTTTGAGGTGATTATGGAGCAATATCCGCATGAGCCAAGTGTGCTCGACCTTGCAGCTCGTTATAGCAGCGCGAAGGGAGAGTATGAAGAGGCGATAAAGCAGATAGGATATGCCATTGACCTAAATCCCACGAATCCTATGTATTGGCAGCAGCTTATGAGTTATCAGATTGCCGCTGAAAAGGGTAAAGAAGCAATGGAAACCTTCGACCGTGCCGCGTCTCATATCGCCATTAGCGATCAACTTCGTCTTATGTATGGCTCGGCTGCCACAATGGCTAAAGAGTATGCGGAGGCTGAAAGGATATTCGGCGACCTGATACATTACTATGTGCCGGATCTGCCGATCAACGAGACAATAACCGATGACAGTGCCATTAAAGGTCTTAAATATGATGACCTCACACGGTTAAGCTCAATCTACAGTATGCTCGGAGATATGTATTACGGAGCTAAGGAGCTTGAAAAGGCTTATAGTGCTTACGACAATTCTCTCCTTTTTAATCCGGGTAATCCGCTCTCCCTTAATAATTATGCTTATTTCTTAAGCGAGAATAACGGTGATCTTGACAGAGCCGAGTCAATGGCACGTCAGGCAATTGAGCTTGACCCCGACAACGATACTTACCTCGACACGATGGCATGGGTGCTTTTCAAGCGTAAAGAATATAAGGAGGCTCTTGAATTTCAGAGAAAAGCCATTGAGATTGCCGAGCAGAAAGGTGAGCCGGCAGCCGAATTCTACAACCACCTCGGTGATATACTTTTCATGAACCATAATCCCGAGGAGGCATTGGAGAATTGGAAAAAGGCTTTGCAAATGGAGCCTGACAACGCATTGCTGAAGAAGAAGGTGAGCCATAAGACATTCTTCTTTGAATAAAGCTATGTGAAGGTTTGAATAAGGCTATCTGACGGCAAGAGGAGAGATATGAGATGGGTTTTGGAATCTTAATAAATAAAGTGGGAATAAAGAAAGTGAAACAGGTAACGATATGGCTTAGCAGGGTTATGGTGCTCCTGACAGCGATGTTTATAGGCACCTCAATCAATGTAAAGGCGCAAGTGCCGATAGACTCTGTAGCCAGATATGCTGTGGTAGATTCTATAACAGCACCTTGGGCAGATTGGGAAGAGGTATCGATCAATGGCAAATTGAAGATGGCTGGTCTGCCCGTAAGTCCGAGTGTGAAGATTTTCATGCAGCGCGACAGTGCTATCTTTATTTCCTTGAGAGCACCCTTTGTAGGAGAGGTAGGCAGGGCTGAAATCACCGACAGCACGGTGCTCGTGGTTAATAAGATGAAGAAGGTCTATGTGGAGGAGTCCCTTGAAAAGGTATTCTCATTTTATCCCGGATCACTTTATGACCTTCAAAACCTGCTATTGGGTAGGGTCGCGCTTCCCGGTCTTGGCATACTTTCTCACGACGTGGAAGATTTCGTGGATATTTACGCAGAGGAGGATGGCACTTTTTCACTTGTAGTGGCAGAAGAGGCGGAGATTCCGGGCATTAATTACGGCTATGTTTTCGATAGCGGCTTCTGGCCTGTGGCATTATTGGTGCTTCCGCAGCAGACTCCGGATATTTCCGTCACTATCGGATACGAGTATTACGAGAATGGCTATGATATGACCGTCTTCTATCGCTCTGACAAAAGGAATTATCAAGCCACCCTTGAGCTTGATGAGCCTAATTGGGGGGGTCAGCCTTTTGATCGCCTGTCAATAAGCTCTAAATATAGGAAAGTGGATTTGAAAGAATTTATGAACTCATTTCAACTATGAAGCCGATTTCTTCTCGCATATTCAATCTTATGGTGACAATGGCGGTAGGTTTGACTGCCATTGGCGGTGTCGGGTCTGCTTCTGCTTGGGCGAGTCCGCAAACCACTCAGAAAAAGACCACACCCGTAAAAAAGACTACCACTACTGATAAGAAAGGAACCGGCACACAGAAGGCTTCCGGCACGAAAGCTACTCCTGCTAAAACCGCAACCAACAAAAAGGCCGCCACCACTTCTAAGTCTGCACCTGCTTCCAAAGGCAATGGTTCGGGCAAAGGAGCAGCGGGCAATAAATCCAACGCAACTTCCAAAGGCGGGGCTTCTGCTAAGACTGGCGGTGCAGCTAAAGGCACCACGGGAACTAAGTCGGCTACAGCAACCAAGTCTACCAACGGAAACAAGTCTGCCACTACGCAAAAGAGAAGACAAGCCACAGCCAAGCCTGAGACATCGGCAGATGTCAAGAAACGTCAAGAGGCTACCCAACAAGAGATCCGGCTTACCGAGCAGCAGATCAAGGATAATGAACTTCAGGTTAAGAACGGTCTTAATGAACTTGGGAAATTGCAGGGCGACATAAGCGTATCAAAAAATAAAATAGCTTCCACCACCTCGCAGATCACCAGCATCAACAGCAAAATTACCGGCTTAGAACAGGGAATCACTTCTAATGAGAAGGATTTGCAGAAGCTCCGCGATGAATATCTTAAAGCGGTGAAGAAGATGCGGCTCGCCCGTAAGGGAAATTCCGCTCTGACTTTCATATTCGCTTCTGAGAATTTCAACCAGGCTCTGCGCCGTATGCGTTATTTGAAGCAGTTTTCCGAATGGAAAGACCGTCAGTCGGCAGCTATAGACCATAAGACGGAGCAATTGAAATCACAGCGTGAGGCGTTGGCAAAAGCCCGCAATGAGCATAACGAGATATTAAAACGCCAAAAGACCGAACAGACCACCTTGGAACAACAGTTTTCGAGGCAGGATGCCCTTGTGGCTGATTTGAAACAGAACGGTGAGGCATTGAAGAGCCATTTGTCGAAGAAACAGGCTGAAACCAACCAGCTTAATAATAGGATAGCGCAGCTTATCGCGGAAGAACAGCGGAAAGCGGAGGAAGCACGTAGGGCTGCCGAAGAGAAAGCCCGAAAGGAAGCCGAGGCAAAGGCAAGAAGAGAAGCTGAAGAAAGGGCGAGACGAGAGGCTGAAGAAAGAGCAAGGCGAGAAGCCGAAGCACGCAGAGCAGAGGAGCAACGTCTTGCACAGGAAAAGGCTGCTGCCGAAAAAGCTGCTGCTGAGAAATTGGCTGCTGAGAAAGCTGCGGCAGAGAAACTTGCTGCCGAGAAAGCCGCTGCCGCAAAACTTGCCGCCGAGAAGGCAGCCGCTGCTAAAACTGCTGCTGAGAAGGCAGCTGCCAAGAAAGCGGCGGAGAAAGCTGCCGCCGAGAAGGCAGCTGCTGAAAAAGCCGCCGCTGAGAAAGCCGCTGCCGAGAAGGCGGCAAATGAGCGCCTGCTTGCCCAGCAGAAAGAGGCTGCAAAGGCTGCCAAGAAAAAGGAGTCCTCAAAAAAGAAAGATAAGAATAAGAAATCAAAGGAAGGGGAGAAGAATAACCAGAGCTATGCCGAGGCAAGGAAACGTCGGCCTAAGGGAGATAAGAGCTCTGTAGCAAATGTCGAAAACAATGTAGCTGTGGTGACACCCAAAGCATCGGAAAGCAGTGCTAAGAGTAGCCCGAGAACAGGCAGTGACTTCGCGGCTATGAAAGGGAAACTTCCCCATCCGGTGTCGGGTACGTTTAGAGTCACGAGCCGTTTCGGACGACAGTCTCTTCCGGAATTGCCGGATATAGTCTATGATAATCCCGGCATAGATGCCGAGGTGGCAGCCGGTGCATCGGCTATCGCGATATACGGTGGCAAAGTATCGGGTGTATATATGATACCGGGCTACAACACGGTCGTGATTGTCAACCACGGAAGCTACTACACGGTTTATGGCAACATCTCTTCCCCATCTGTGAAGGTTGGAGATCAGGTGAAGGCAGGTCAGGGCTTAGGTGCTTTGGCTCCTGACGAAGATAACCACAGTCGTAGCTCGATTCACTTTGAGGTGTGGCGCAACCGCGAGAAACTCAATCCTCTTGAGTGGATCCGCTGATGTCAGAAGTGCGTGACAGTTTCTTGCGTAAGACTATAAATGCATAAATGATTGAAATAACTGTAAGCACTGTCATTATTGAATATGATAGTGCTACAGATTCGATCAGGGAGGCGTAAAATACCAATGTGCCTATGGCGATGGCAAGACCGAGATTAAACGCTGACTCTTTACTAAATCTATAGTCATACATATGTCGGTTGACGATATAATAGAGAACCAGGCAGCTCAGATTGTCTGCTACCAATGCATAGCCCAGACCTATAAGTCCGAAGAAATAGTAGAAAATGCAGCTGTACGCCAACGTCATACCGTTGCAAATGATTCCCTCGAACCAGAAGAATAGTTTTCGGTTGCCCTTCGCAAAGGATATGTATCCCATAGGAATTGATAGTGCCCTTATCAGTATGCCTAACCCCATCCATCTCATAAGGGGAGTAATGGTAAGAAATTCCGAAGTTAGCAGGAGTCGGATTACAATAGGGGCGGTGAGAATAAGAAGCGCACTTGCCGGTGTGATTATCAGGGCGACGATTTCGGTCTGGCGATTTACCACATTTCTCATTTCATTATTATCTTCCGCTACCTTTGACAGTCGCGGGAAATAATCCATAGCCATAGCCGTGAATACCATGCCGGCATATTGGTTGGTGACGGAATTGGCAGCTTGATACAGACCTACCGCATCGGTTGATCCGTAGTTCTTTATAAAGATATTGGTTAGGTATTGCACGAGTGACATTATCAGGTCATTTGCCATAAGGAGAAGTCCTAAGACTACCAAGGTCTTGACTATCGGTTTATGGCTCTGCCATATGAACTTGACGTTAGGCAGTTTTATGGATCGGCTCAGGGAAAAAGAATAAAAAATATACATTGCCAGTGCCAATACCACCATAGCAGGCACAATGCCATCGTCGCCAAAGAAATAATATAGAGGTACACCTATCACCAATCCTGTGATACCGCCTACCAGAGATGCCACCGATATGCGTTTTACTTCCTGAATACCTTGCAGAATGGAAAGTTTTCCATTGTATGCCACGCTCAGTCCTACCACTGCTCCAAGAAGGATAAATTGCAACGTCATTCCATCATTGCCGAAAGTCAATTTGCTTAAGAATGATGAGAAGAGTATACAGATGAGAGCACCGACGATTGCCGTGGCTGTTATGAGCTGACGTGCTATGGAGATAGTAGTGGCAAGAGCCTCCGGATCCTCATTCTTGGATGCCGTTTCTTTTACGATGGCTAAGTTGAGACCTAAGGAGGCGAAACGTTGTATGGTTGTGGCAGAAGATGCAAAGAGGGCGGATATGCCCATACCTGCCGGTCCGAGGAGCATAGCCACCAATTTACCTCTGACAAGATTGATGAGTACTTGAAACACCTGCACCCCTCCGAACAGAGATGTCCCACGGAGAATATTACGGTAAGAGTTGGCATCTTTCTTTCCCATAATCAGTCAGCTTGATTATTTTGAGCCGAACAGTTTTCGTGGTCGGGTTGTAGCTTGCCACCATCCGGACAATAGAGGTATGAGGCATGAAAGGATGGAAACCTGGGTTGCCTTTGATGAACGCCATCCCTTCAAAATCACTCGAAGCAGGGCGGTACGCGGGTAAAACCGTTTGATTATAGCTCCTTGTGCACGAAGCACAGGTGGAGAGGCCATAAGACGTATACCGGTGGAATTACAATGTTTATGAGTGGCAATGAGGTGAGGAAAGAATTGCCCCTTCAAACCGGTGTGTAATAGGTCGTGTACCCATAACTCCTCTTCTCCACTGGCAAAACGTTCGGTGCCGACACCAAAATTCTCATTAAACCATATACCGGTATTTTTAACACTTTTGAGTCGGAAAGCAACTTCAATAGCACTCACATAGTAACCTTTCTCAGGTTTATTTAAAGAAAAAGTATGGTTAGGATAAGGTTTTTCAAAAGATCCTCCGGGTCCAAGAAATTTGAATGTGGCAACATCGACATCAGGATTATGCTTAAATACAGAGATGATAGATTGGAAGGCATCAGGTGTAAAATGCACATCATCGTCTGAGAGAAGACACAGAGGGGCGGTGGCATGAGTCAAGGCATTATTGCGGTTAATGGCAACCCCTTTTGTGGAAGTAAATATTATGCGTACATCATCACGTTGTAAAGCAGGGGGCACAGGTAGAGAGGAGTATCCCGGACATTGGCATGAGACAAGGTAACGCACACCCTCAGTGGGAGGAGCAATTATAGCTGCGAGACGTTGTAATCCCTCTTCACCCAATGTCGCGGTTAGAATCTCTAATTTACAATTCTCCATATCGATGATTTTTTCAAATTCAGTTACCGTTGCCAATAAATCCTACTAATAAATGATGTTATCGTTGCCAGGCGTTGAGGAAGCGGTCGGCTACGATGCTGACATCATTATTCTTCTCTACTATCTTACGTCCTTCACTCCCCATCTCAATCAGTGGCGAGGGATCAAGGATAAGAGAACGTAGGCGTTCCTTTAAAGGTGGTTCGAGGGGGGAGAGTGAGAAGAGTGGGTGAGAGGAATGATGGTTGATGTAGTCGTAATATTCCGGCTGTGCTCCGGTGCCCACAGCTTTGCCCAAAGCCATTGCTTGGAGAGCGTTTGTGGCAGGGGAATAGGCGTAGAACTGATCCAAGACAAGGTGGCTCTCTTTCATTCGCTGGAGATACTCCTTCAGTGGGAGGTTTCGTACACATTCCACCTGGACTCTCCCAGGCATTTCTCTTTCGAGTTCCTTGGCTACGGAGAGCATATAGGCAGTGCCTTTCTGTATCTCCATACCACCACGAATGCCGATGAATATTTTTAGAGGACCATCCAAATCTAAGGGTGCGAAGGGAAGATAGGAGAGATCTACCGGAAGGTTTGTGAAAGTAACCTTGTCGCCCAATATCGGGCGGGCAGCCATATCGTATTCCGGGAGGACAGCCATTGCCCCGTCCAAATGATCATAGAAGTAAGTATTCCATTCACGGTTTGGCTCGGCTAACCAGCCGTTCATTCTTTGTGGAGTAGTTTTATGGAATTCTGTAGGCTGGTCGCCGATCTTAAATTCGGAATATTTGAAAATCTTGTTGTCGGCACAGGCTTTCACGAAGAAATAATCGTCGCTTGCCAACGACAGGAACCTGCGTCCGTTCTGCTGTTTGATCTTGTCAAAGAAATATTTTATTTTGCCGGGACGAAGATTCAGGAAATTTGGATTTATGAATTGCACCACATCATATCCCTTGAGCTGAGGCAAGACAGAGAAAAGGTTAAACAGATAACGAAACGAACCGGTGAGACCGGGTTTTCGCTCCACAAAGATGTCTGCCTCCGTCTGGAGATAGCCACCACGGTCGGAAAGCACGGTCACGTCATGGCCCTTTTGCCTTAAATCCGCTGCCAGACATGCGTGGAGATTTGAATAGTCGCCGATAAAAAGAATCTTCATATCCTTAAAACGAGTTTCACTTCACAAAATTGCCGAAGTGTAAATAATAAGGATATATCACTTCAAAAGGGACTGAGTAAAGGGATATTCGATCAATTAAAAGACTGTTATGTAGTTGGTGACAACATCTAACTATAGAATTCTACGCTATAAGAGAGATATTTTTGAGATAAGAAAAAGGATGAATTGATGTGAGTGTGAAGCTATATGATCATATTATTGGTTAATGTGGGAGAGTGTGGCAGCTTCTAAGGTTGGGATGGGGATGCCAACTTATTATCTCCTTTTTGTTGATGTCCGGATGAAATGCTGTGCTTTTGAGATTCGAAAGGCTGATTTGATGTGAAATGGAGTGTGCTTACTGGCAATTCAGGAATCGCCTATCCATAAATTATCGTATGGTTTATGCGAAAAGAATGAGGGTATTGGCTTTTTTGTCGTATTGTTATAATATTGAATCCGAAGATTACGTTTTATATTTACTCTACCTTTAATAAAGAATGATATGACAGCAAGTGTTAAATCCTTTTTCAACAAATTTTTTGGCGAAAGCGGTTGGGTAAAAGAGAATGTGCCTGCTGCACCATATTTTGTGGCTGCCGGTAATCCGGTTGCTGCTAACGCTCCTTCTTATGATGATGAGCGTCCAAAGGCTCTTAATATGTTTGCCGGTGAGAATACCGGATTTATTGTAGTGGGGACATCTATGGTGCCCAAAGGAATATTGAATGATGACGCAATTGCTTGTGAGAAGATTGACGAGGATGAGCGTATGGATATTTCGGCTCATAAATTTGTGGTAGTGAAGGTGGATAAGGAATGGTATAAAGAGAATCGTCAGCTTGCAACCTTTGATTATAAGTTGCGTTATGTTCTTGGTTATGTGCCTGTCAATTCTGATTTTGATACTTTTTATAAAGATATAAGCAAGAAAGAGGACTCGGTTCTTGTACCAAGTAATAAAAGAGAACTTAAGAGGAAATATGAGGAGGCAGTGAAATATTATGGAGCTGAGACACCGTTGATTCTTTCGTTGACTTTTAAGGAGGGCATTACCCATTATTCTGTGCATCCGGTGCGATTGGTGGAATATGAGGTAGTTGAGCTTGGTCGTCTTCAATCTGATGGGAGCTGGATAAAAACTGAATTGCCGGCAGCTTGAATATATGGATTGTGTAAATCTGCTTGCATTTATTCAGATTGCAGTAGCTTTTGATTTTGGATTGGTTTATCTTTCCAATACCCATATTTTTACGAATATCCTTGACTCTCTTTTAGAGGAGATGAAGGTGTCGTGTGCAAGGCTTATAAAAAAGGCTCATACTGTGTGTGAACAAGATAGGGGGTATAAAGGCCTTGCGGTGCGTGCTAAACGTGCTGAGCTTATTGAAGTAATCAATAATCTTGAGTTTTTACTTGATCCTCAAAATGTAAGGTGGGATAAGTATGCTTATACCGGAATATACTCAGGGGTATACGGCTTGTTATGCCTTTTACTTATAGGATTGAAAGAGTGTAGAATTGACGAGTTTATTCATAATTTTCTTCTTATTTCCGGAGAAATAATTTTAATATATCAGTTTATCAATTTAATTCAGCTGTCCAGAATATCGAATAAAAAGATCAGTGTCGTTAAGATTCTGTATAAAGGCGTATGGCTCTGTGGTATCCTGGGACTTTCTGTTATAATAGCCCTAACCGGATTCTATTGGAAGATTTTTCAGAGCTTTAATCTGCCATTTGTTCTTATAACTATATGCATCGTGTATTTTCCTTTTTTCGTGTATGCGTATAGGATATTGAAAGTATGGTATACCATAAAAAGCAAAATAAGGAAATGTGAAGCCCTTTTAAAGGAGCTTGAAAACTGTATCGGTTAGAAAAAGGTGATTCGGAAGTAGTCTATTCGTAAATTATCCCCGGGTCTGCTACCATGCAGAGCCGGGGATATTGTTTTGTTTGGCTTGGATTTATTCGGTGGGTTTATTTGACGGGAAGGGTGAGGGTGGCAGGTTTTATGCCTTTGGCGGTGGCGGTGAAGGTGAGGGTGCCGGGGCGGTCGGCACTGCGTACTATGGCTGTTGCTGCTCCGCTGAAGAGGTCCATTTCAGGATTTTGGAATGGAAGCAGTGAGGTAGGGTCGCCATTGGCTGTAGCTTCGAAAGTGCCTGCACCTACAACGTTGAATTTCACCCTGCGGTTGTCTGTGGGGACGATGTTGCCATCCTTGTCAGCTACTTGGACTGTGATGTAGGCTAAGTCGTCGCCATCCGGTGACAGCATATCACGGTTGGTAGAGAGAACCAAATGATGAGGCTTACCGGCAGTACGAATGATTTTCTCCGCAGTAGGATTACCGGCGTTGTCGTATGCCACTACCTTCACTTCCCCCGGTTCGTATACCGTCTCGTTCCACATAAGGCGATAGCGAGTTTGCAAGGTTGAGTCGTTCTTATCTCTCATTCCTTGGCTTTTCCCGTTGATGAACAGTTCTGCCTTAGGATATGAGGTGTAGACAAACACCGGAGTTATCTCTCCCTCTCTGCCTTGCCAATTCCAGTGTGGAAGTATGTGTAGGGTAGGATCATTATCGTTCCATTGTGAGCGATAGAGGTAGTAACGGTCTTTCGGAAGCGATGCGAGGTCAATTATGCCAAATACGGAGCTATGGCTGGGCCACGCCTCAGTGTCGTAGGGGGAAGGCTCACCAAGATAATCGAATCCCGTCCATACAAACTGTCCCAATACCCAGGGCTTCTCATCCATGAAGAAGTCTATATCTGGAGTGTTTGACCAGCTGCAGGTTTCGTTGTCGTAGCTTGACGATTGGTTGTCAGGGTGGATAACCTGGTTATGTTCCTTATCGAAGGAGACGGGGAAATGATAGACACCTCTTGAAGATACTGTTGAGGCGGTCTCCGAGCCGAGAATCATCTTCTGTGGAAGCTTGGCATATGCCTCTTCATAACGTTGGGGCTTATAATTGAAACCGGGTATGTCGAGGGCTGCAGCGAAGCCATTGTCGAGCACGGCTCCAATCTGATCCATACCGCAGGTCACAGGACGTGTCGTGTCGAGTGATTTGACGAGATCCTGAAGCATGGTCAATTCCTCTACGCCGTCAGGTCCCCACTGGCTGGGCACTTCGTTGCCAATAGACCACATCACTACCGAAGGATTGTTGCGGTAGTGCTTCACCATGTTGGTAATGTCCTTATCTGCCCATTCCTTAAAGAAAGCTCCGTAGCCATTGGGTGATTTTGGTCGAAAACTCCAATCATCAAATGGCTCCACCATAAGCATCATCCCAAGTTCGTCGCATACCTCTACAAGTTCCGGAGCGGGCATATTATGGGATGTCCGGATAGCATTCGCCCCCATATCTTTAAGTAGCTCTACCTGATGACGTAGTGCAGATTTGTTGACAGCCGCTCCTAATGGTCCGAGGTCGTGGTGATTACATACTCCCTTGAATTTGGTGGGCTGACCGTTGAGGAAAAATCCGTGTTCCGGTATATATTCCAATTTACGTATGCCGAAGCGTGTGTCATAGGAATCTACCGGCTTACCATTTACTAAGATCTCCGTCTTTGCCGTGTAGAGATTCGGTGTCTCCGGACTCCATAGCTGTGGGTTGTCAACTATGAAATTCTGGAAGTGTTTCTGTCCGTGTGCCACGTAAGGTGCATTGTTAATTGAGACCTCTTTACCATCAGGAGAGAATATCTTGGTGATGACATCGATTTTCTCACCCTTATGTGCCCCTGCTATTTCCATTTCGAGCCTTACAGAAGCTTTCTCATTTGAGACATAAGGGGTGGTGACAAATGTACCCCAGGTAGGGATATGGACGCGGTCGGTATTGACCACATGGACGTTACGGTAGAGTCCGGCACCCGGATACCAACGCGAAGCTCTCTCATAGTTTTCGAGTTCAACCACCATATCGTTGCTGCCGGGGGTTATAGCGTCGGTGACATCGGCATAGAATGAATTATACCCGTAGGGCCAATATGCTACCTCCTTACCATTCACCTTGACCCGGGCATTACTCATAGCACCGTCAAAAACAAGTGTGACTGCACGTCCGGCAGTGTCGGACACTTCAAAACTTGTGCGGTAGGTGCCTTGTCCGATAAAAGGTAGTCCACCGGTTCTGCCGGTCTTCATGGTCTCTACAGTTTCTCCGTTTTGCTTTACCGCCACTTTCTGAAGGTCGTGGGAGCGGTCAAACGGACCATATATTGCCCAGTCATGAGCTACACTGACCTGCTGCCATTTGGTTGAGGCATCCGGACGCCCCTTTGTGAATTCCCAGCCTTTGTTGAGCGTGGTCACAGTCCGTTCAGCGTGCAGCATCATGGGGAAGAGTCCTAATAAAGGAATTATAGAAAGCAATTTTTTCATGGTCTCATTTTATCTTTCCTCTAAAGAAAAGGAATTCTTTATTCTGCTGATGTAAAAATTTCAGATTTTATCTACATTTGTTTGAATGCGTCGAGCTATTAAGCGTTCAGATGTCTGTGTTGCCCTCAAAGGCTACCGCTGTAGCAATCGTGGCACTCTCACTCTTTACCTACCACGGATATCAATTCCAGAGTAAGTAAGCAGCGCGTCCGCCTTGACTTGTATAGTGATAGATAAGACGTAGAAGCCATTTGCGCCAAGTGGATATTGATGAGGTTGCCAAAGATTGCTCAAGGAGAGATTTTGCAATTTCAGATGCTCCCTCAGCTTTATATAGCGCCGCTAAGTTTATCCGACGATAAAGCAACATTCGTTCAAGTTTATTTCTTAACGGTTCTTTTTGTGTCGTGCTTACCCTTTCCATAGCTTCTATGGCTTTCTCCCATTCCCCTTGCTTTGATTTGAAATCGGTCCCGGTTATTGATTCTGGTTGTGGATAAATTATCACCAAAGGTTCAGGAATAGACTCCATAATAGGATTATTGAGCAGAAGGCGTAGACCTAATTCCCAATCGTCCCACCCGGTAAGGGTAGGGTTCCACCCACCGCATTTCTTGAAATAATCAGTTTTAACGGCATATGAAATTGTACACAACATTCCGTTGTAAAGATGACGCCGTATAAGATTAGAGGTAGAGAAGCGTTTAGGTATAACACGTCCTTCAGTGGTGAGAACAGCTGTTTGCCAATACACCATATCGACATCCGAATGCGTCCTGAACTTCTCCATAACTTTGGTAAGCAGTTCAGGACGCATTATGTCGTCTGAATCAAAGAATAGCACTACCTCTGAGGTCGCCTTAGTGAAACCGGTCTGCCTTGCGATGGCAGCTCCCGGCTTTTGTTCATTGATAAGGATTATGTCGAAATCACTATGGTGATGACTTTCTTTCCACCGTTTCATTACCTCTGCGGATGAATCGGTGGAATTATTGTCAACCACAATAAGTTCTATTGGGCGATAGGTCTGTGCATAAACACTGTCAAGCGTCCTTACCACCAGATCTTCACGGTTGTAGACAGGTATTATGACTGATATTGGCTTCATATCAGGGTAATGATAGAAACACTAATATTCGTATCAGCGTTTACGGCGGCGTACTGACTTGGCAGCACTACTGTTTGCCTCGGATGAGCTGCCTCCACCGGAAGACACCTTAGGCTTCTTCGCTTTTGAAGCTGGGGTTTTCTTAGCGGCAGGCGCAGAGGTCTTCTTGGTTGAGGTGCGTCTTTTGGCGCGTGCTGATGCTCCTGTCTTTTTCTCCGTTGCCTCCGATGCGGACTCATCGCCGTCGGTAACGGGTGTGCCGACCACTTCCGTACGCTCCGGCAAGCCGTCGTCCTCTTTTGCCTCTGCTTGTGCGTCTTCTTTCTCTTTCATTGCAAGATACTCCTCGCGGGTAGGTACCCAAAGATTTTTACCGAATGAACGGAGACGGTTGTCGATGCTATCTTGCGCTCTCTTCATATCGTCCTCGTCAGGGAACATCTGTGCCAGTGAGAGGTTGCGGAGATTACGGGTCTTGTAAATCTCACCATCGTACATTCCCAAGTTGAAGTAGTCATCGAGAGAATACTGAGGAAGATTATTGTCGTCGGAAAGGAAAATATATTGCTGGGCAAGATAGGGACGCAATGCATCAAACTTAACCCAGAACATAGGGTATTTGGCTTCTCCACCGAAATCGCCTGAGCGGTTGAGCACCGGGCAAATAGCTTCGACGCGTGTCTTCATCTGATTTGAGCGGCGGTCGAACTCCCATTTCTCAACAATATAGTAGTTGAGCACCTGACCGGTGGGCACGTCGGCTTCCTCAATTACAAACTTCGGATTCTTTTCAGTTGAGCCTTTGGCTTCCTGGGCATAAATTCCGAAACGTTCGAGCATATCGGCGACATTCACCTTATACTGGTCGGTGAAGATTTCACGGCCATCAAGATATTCGTAAGCGGGTATTTTACCGTCAACAACGAGACGCAGGATGATTCGGAAAAGGTTTTCTTGTCCGTCGACCACATCCTCGGGGAAATAAAGGGGTGTATTTGCCTCCTTGGTCAGGTCAAGCTGACGATATATCTGACGCATATATGCCAAGTCAGCCTCGTGTGGCTCCTTTGTCTCGTAGAAACCCTGCATACGGTCGGAGATCTTGGGTCCGCTCTCCTCAGTTTTCTTGTCACGTTCGGCACGGCGGCGCACACCGCCGGCATTTTCCACCTGAGCCACGGCACTAAGTGAAATCATCAAGGCGGCTATGCCGAGTAATATGTTGCGGAAGTTCATCATTTTAAAGAATTTGTTAATTGAGAGCTACTTGCATCGGTGATATGTCGCGGGTAATTCCGTCGGGACCCTTCGCTTTGACATCGGATATGAAGAATGTCTTGCCGGGTTTCAGACGTTTGAACTGTTCTTTCTGACGAGGTGAGAAAGCAGAGCCGTTGCTAACCTCGGGAATGGCATTACCCATAGAGTCGAAGAACACTGTGGAGAACGACACCACTGTATAGGAGATGTTGAGCAAATCGTCGTCGAGGGCTGCTCCGAGAGTTTCGGCTGCCATAAGGGCAGCTTTTGAAATCTTTTTTGGAGAGCCTTTGTAGTGGGTAGTGTTGCCTTGGGCATCCTTAATCGGAATGTAGGGGGTAGGATCGGGCAGCTTACGTACTCGGAAAGCCATTGACCCTACCGGCTGGCTACGCCCGTCGATCTGTGCAGAGACAGAGATGACTGCCTCCGAGCCTACCTGACCGGGATGGGCTACCCAATGGTCGCCGTTACGCACGAGCGAACCGTTGGTCATAGTAGCTTGCACACCGCTCATCGGAACGCCGGGCACCGAGATACTTATGGGATTATCTATCCCGGCATAAAGCACATTCATCATTGTGGCTGATATGGTTGCCATAGGTTCCATAACAGTGTAGGATGAGCTGAAGGGACGACGGTCAACAGTTCCGTCACCACGTGTCACCTCTATATAACCCGAATAATCGTGCTTACCTATTGCGCCGGCAGTCAATTCCAGATGTCCACGGTCATTGCCAAGACGTGAGCCGTTGACAAACACTGCGGGACGCTGGGTAGTGTCGATTGCGGCGAGCACAATATCAGCCGTATATTTGCCACCGCGCATTACCATGTTTGAGTTGGGTATGACATATGCATTCAGTTCGTTGACACGGACATCGCCAATATCAACATTAGTGATGAGGTTGGAGAGAGCTTCGCTCTGTGCCTGACGGATGTCGTTCTGTAGTTTTGTGAGAAGAGTGACGGCAGCCACGGCGGGCATATTGTCAAACATCTTTTCCTCCCATGTAGTGGGACCTATCGTGCCGGGTTTGTTTCTTACTTCGGTCGACAGCATTTCAATCACTGCGGCACGCTTTGTAGAATCAGAAATCATCTCAGCCACAAAGTCTCTGTAGCCCTCCACATTCTCACGCAGACGTCGCCCGTTGGCAGTGGTAGGGTTAAGCATAGTTACCGAAGCTGCCTCAAGGTCGTCCAGGTTCACAATGTCGGTATAGTCACCTTCCGGACCGTCTGCCTGACGTGCGATAGCCGTTTTAAGTGAGTCGATGCTGAGGAAGAGTCCGGTCGACATGTCCTGAAGAGCCACTCCCTTCTCATACCAAGGTCCGACTTTGGTGGGATTCTTCTCATAAAGGTCTTTCAGATATTGAAACTGGACATCGTTCTTAGCCGACATAGTGAGGTTTGTGCGATGCAGTCCGTCATGTACCTGGTTGAACCCGTTGAGCACGTCGCTCGACACGTTCAGGGCCAGCATAGCCGTGAGGACGATATACATAAGGTTTATCATCCTCTGACGGGGCGACATTTTCGCTACATTGTTTCCTCCTGCCACTTTATTATCTTATTTAGATTGATAGTCGTAATTATGAATTATTCTTTCGAGTCATCGGCACTCTCTGCAAAGGGATTCACAGAGGACTGTGAGCCGCTTCCCATCATAGGATTATACATGTTGATGGTCATAGCGGTGATCATCTTCTCGTATACTGAGTTAAGCTGCTTCATATAGCGTGCCATACGCTCCGTCTCCTCGCAATAGCGGTTGGATTCGTTGGCTGATTTCTCATACATATCGCGGATATCCTTCATACTGCGGTTGACACGGTCGATGGTGTCGATCTGTCCGGATACGCTTTTAAGCTGTATCTCGTAGATAGTATTAAGGCCTGCGATGTTACGGTTGAGGTCTGCCATCTGTTCCACGTAGCCATTTGCACTTGATGATATGGAAGCTGAATTTTCGGTTATGGCACGATATGAATCGAGGAGAACCGAGCTGACCTCGTTGAGGGCACGGGTGGTCTCCTGAAGCTGTTTCATCTGTTCGGATATAGCCTGCATACCCTCCATATATTGCTGGGTAACTTCTGTAAGATCTGCAATATTATCGGCTGATATAGGAGTGCCTCCTACCACACCCCCTCCGGCTGGTACAATGCCACCTCCGACTACTCCACCGCCTATAATACCGCCTCCTACGACACCACCGCTCACTAAACCGGCAGAACCACCGGTTGAGCCGTTGTCGGCAGTTCCGGCATACCCGGTATTGGCACCACCTGTAACGATTACACCACCTCCGGCTCCTCCGCCGCTCAGGTCAGGACGGTCTTCAGGATTATGGGAATCGAGCACAGGAAAGACATCCTCCCAGCTATATTCTTTCGGGGGACGGTCGAATGCAGTAAGGATAAACATAGCAATCTCCGTGCCCATACCTATACAGAGGAGGGTGCTGCCGCCGGGAAGGTGCAGTATCTTGAAGAGTGCGCCCCAAATGACGATTGCGGCTCCGATAGAATAAGCGAAGTTGAAGAAACGCTGGCCCTTGGCTCCATGGAGGAAACGCTCGATGCCGTTGGCATATTTTCTGATTTTTACCATCTTTGGAGAATGTACTTTATGCTCGTTGAGGAATGTTCGTTATTTCTTTTTCTTTTGTGTGCCTTTTGCAAAGCCAATCTGTGAACGCACGTTGCGGAAGCCGATATAGGAGCGTTGCTCATTCTGGTATTCCCAAGTGCGGAGGTCGCTACGCAGATTGTGAGCCACATCTTTCCATGAACCGCCGCGCACAATCTTACGCTTCATTTTGTAAGGATCCTCTTTTGCGGCATCGTAGCGGTATTCGGGATTTATATCAGATGTAAGCTTGTTGATGCTCTCAGTGTAGGCTGTGGATGTCCATTCGGATACATTGCCTGCCATATCGTATAGCCCGAAATCATTGGGTGCAAATGTTCCTACAGAGGATGTGATCACGTGGCCGTCGCGCACATAGTCGCCATCCATAGGCTTGAAGTTGGCGTAGAAACAGCCTCTTTCATCATAAGGCAAGGTCTCTTCCCAAGGATATGAGCTTTCCGAATTGCCGGCACGGGCAGCGTATTCCCATTCAGCTTCGGTAGGAAGGCGGTAAGGCTCCACATATACTCCGTCTTTCCCTAAGGAGCGACGCAGGAAATCAGTGCGCCAGTTTGAGAATGCATTTGCCTGTTCCCAGCTCACTCCCACTACCGGATAATTGTTGTAGCCGGCGTGTGAGAAGTACATACGGGTGTAAGGCTCATTGTAGGCATTGTCGAAGTCGTTTATCCAGCAGGTTGTGTCCGGATAGACGTTTACTATATATGTATTCAAGAAGTCAAAGTCGCCTGTAAGCGGACGTGTCACTGTCTCACGGACAATCACTCCCTCATCAGTGAGATATGCGGTGTCTTTAGAGATGATGGGCAACTCGTCAGACACCGGGAGGTCCGTATTGTAGCGGTTGGCATCCGGATCCAAAGGATTTTTAAGACGGTTCTTACGCTTGGCAGCTTCCGTATGGTTGTATATCTCATAACGGTAGTTGAGTTGGGTAGGGTCAAGTTCGCGTCTTCCGGTGATGGGGTTGACACGGTAGACACTTTCGATGGCTCTCTGCTCATCCTCGTTGGCATTGCGCCAAGGAATTGCCTTATTCCAGTTAAGGTAGGGGGTAATGGGATTTCCCTCCTTGTCTTCTTCAATCTTAAATGCCTCATTACCTCCGTAGGCAGGGTCAGCAAGACGTTCACGGATTATGGAGTCGCGCACCCAGAATACGAACTGCTTGTACTTTGAATTGGTGATTTCGGTCTCATCCATCCAGAAGGCATCAACCGAGACTCCTCTCGGGTCGGCTTTGATGCCCCATATGGAGTCGTCTTTTGCAGGTCCCATAGCCAATGAGCCACGGTCGATAAGCACCATTCCATACGGATTCGGTTCAGCCCAGGAATAGCCGCCCACACCGGTGACTTCACCACCTGCGGAACTGCCTTTCCCGGCAAAACAAGATGCGAGGGAGACCGCAAGCAGGGGAGCTGCGATCATAGGAGCCAGTCTTGAGAGGCTGAATGTCTTTTTGGGTAAATATTTAGAAATTGCTTTTATCATCATCTTCATTATCGCTACATTATCCTGATGGAACGGTGTTTATTCTTGTTTTTGCCCGAGAGGTCGAGCTTCAGCTGATAGCCTGCCACAATCTCATGGCTGCCCGACGAGGCTTTAGATAAGGCCGAGAGGGGATAGTCGAAGGCATAACCGAGAAAGAAGCTCTTGTATTCTGCTCCGATCATAATAGAGAGGGCATCATTCCAACGGTAGCCAATGCCAAGACTTATAAAATTGTTGTATTTGGCTTGCACAGAAACCGCAGCTGAAAAGGAGCTGAGATCAGTGGCGGCGAGCAACGAGGGCTGCAATTGAAATAACGAATTTTGGAGCTTGATATTGCCGCCGGCGTCAAAATATAAGGTTCTCGGAAGTTCTGTCTCATACTCCTGCGATTCGGTTGATTCGGTGCCTTCAAGACTCATCTTTACTTTTGGAGAGGTGATGTGCATCGCAGAGATTCCCACATGGAATAGGCGATGGTTGTAATTGACTCCGAGCGAGAAATCTACGGCGTTGCCGGATAGATCCTGAGTGGGAATTGAAGGATCAGAGGGCTGGTGAAAATCGTCGTCACCGGGTATGTAGACATCGGAACCCCGAAAACGTGAGTTATAGTAGCCTACCTGCACACCAATTCCAAGTTGGCCTTTAAGAATCTTTAACTTGTAGCTGCCCTGCACCGACACAAGCAGGTTGGAGAACAGTCCGATACTTTCCTGAGAAAATGAAGCTCCGGCTCCGATACGCTTTCTCCCGATCAGAAAGGGCATATCACCGGTAGCTACAAAGCTCTGTGGCGCATGGGTCACTCCGATCCATTGCAGACGTGCCCCTCCGCGTATACGCAGGAAGTCGGTGTCGCCTGTGCGTGCCGGGTTGTAAAGGGTGGGTAGTGCCCAATGCTGCGTGAATATCATCTCGCTTTGTGCCTTAACAGAGATAGCCGTCAAGACGCAAAGTATCCACATCACGGCGACTGCCGAGAATGAACGCATCAATATTTTGATCGAGATTGTTTTCATTCTATATAAAGTATCATATTATGTGGTCATCACTCGAAATAGAAGGATATCACCACCATATTAGATTTCACTTTGGAGAGGGATTGGGTCATTTTGAACGTATCGGGGTCATCAACAAGGTCGGGACGTTCGTGGCGTAAGATGTCGGTAAGTCCGAAACAGAACTTTATCTCCGGATTGAGCTTGAAGTAGGGGAGATAGAAATCCACTCCGAGACCTACGCACAGGTAGGCATCCGACGTGTTGAAGAGCAAGGCTTCGGAACGTTTCTTGCTGACGTCGAATGAACCCATAGCACCGAGTGTGGCATAGGGACGTACGTTACGCAGGCGTTCGCCTGAGATTTTCAGGTCGAGCGGAGTGACCACATACGCGCTCTTCACGTCTTGATTATGGCGTAAGTCGCCGTTGTAGTCAATCATCACCACGTTTTTGCTCCCGAAATACATTCCCGGAGAGAAGCGAAGATTGAGATACTTGTGAAGCCGTAGGTCAGCAAGCACATTCACACAGAAACCCGGGGCGAAGTCAGGCACTTCTGCCACCCATCGCTCCCCTTCGGGAGTGACATAGCCGTTGTGTGTGAAGCTTAGATCCTGCACATGGGCACCGACTGAAAAGCCGAGATGCCACCTTTTGAGGTCGGCATACGGGCGATTCAGAAGCTTATCGCCCGGTTTTGCCATAGCAGTAGAGGCTGAGGCGACGATGGCGATAAAGATGAAAATCGTGCGGCACAAATGGCCAAGGGGAACAATATGACGGTGAATATGGTTCATAATTGTAGTTATAACGCGATGGAATATGACATTATTGCGGAATGAAAATAGTGATTACCCTCAGGAAGGTTTCAAAATAAATATTTGTGATTTTCATTAGTAATCTTTAACTTTGCATATGGACTGGCAACGACTCATCAGCGACAAGCGCCTTGGACTGGAGGAACTTCATGATTCGAAGGTGCAGATAAGAAGTGATTTTCAGCGGGATTACGATCGGCTGATTTTCTCTTCCCCTTTCCGACGGCTACAAAACAAGACTCAGGTGTTTCCCTTGCCGGGAAGCATTTTCGTGCATAACAGGCTCACACATAGTCTTGAAGTGTCGTCGGTAGGACGTTCTATGGCGCGTGAGGCATGGCTGCGTCTCGCTCCTCGCCACGCCGGAGAGCACGGAGTGTTGGAGCATATGCCCGACATTGTAGCTACAGCCTGTCTGAGCCATGATCTCGGTAATCCTCCCTTCGGACATTCAGGGGAGCGTACGATCTCCACGTGGTTTACGGAGGGGAAAGGCCAGGAGTTGAAGCCGCATCTCACTCTGCAGCAGTGGTCGGATTTCACTTCGTTTGAGGGTAATGCCAATTCGTTCCGACTCCTTACCCATCAATTTTCAGGACGGCGTAAAGGCGGGTTCGCAATGACCTATAGCACGTTGGCTTCAATCGTGAAGTATCCGTGGACCTCCCTGTCTGCCGGAGAGAAGGGTAAATTCGGTTTTTTCGCGTCGGAAGAGGAGAATTACAGGCGCGTGGCTGCCGAGTTGGGTATACCGGAGCTGGCTCCGGGGGTCTTTGCGCGTCATCCTTTTGTCTATCTGATGGAGGCAGCCGACGATATATGCTACCAGATAATGGACATTGAGGATGCCCACCGTCTGCGTATCCTTTCCACCGATGAGGTTAAGAGTCTATTTATTAATTTCTTTGATGAGAGTGCGCGAAAGCGTATGGAACGTGCTATGGCGCATCTTGACGATCCGAATGAGCAGGTGGGCTATCTACGGTCGAATGCCATCGGGGCGATGGTAGGAAGCTGTGCCGAGGTGTTTGCGGATAATGAGGAGGCGTTGCTTGCGGGTGAAGGAATCAAGCCGTTGGTGCATCTTATGGAGCCATGTCTGCGCGAGGCGTATATGAAATGTGCGGAGACAGCTTGGCAGAAAATCTACAATGCCCCGGACGTGGTGGATGTGGATATAGCCGGCAACCGTATATTGACCTATCTTATGGATTCACTTATGGAGGCAGTGCTGCATCCGGAGCGACACTCATCGCAATTGCTGCTGCTACGTATGCCACGCCAGTATGAGGTGAATGCTGAGGGACTTTATGAGAGGGTGCAGAGTGTGTTGGATCATTTGTCAGGCATGACCGATGTATATGCCTTGGATCTTTTCCGTAAGCTTAATGGTCATTCTCTGCCCGCTGTATAAGGAATCTTCCTAATGTAATTGAAGATTAGAAGTTTTTTTGTGGTTGCTTTGGAAGTATTTTTCAGTAAAGTGTTTTCAGTAATAGGATAAGAAGAAAAAGATAAGGATGAGAGTATGAATATAAAGCTGACGTTACTGATGATATTGGTAGCTTTTGCCGCTATGGCAAGAGACTATACGCCGAGTGAGATTCCAAATCCGAATCTTACCGACCGACGTGTATATGTGGCTGACCCCGGAAATTCCGTGAGTGCTTCCACTAAGGCAGAAGTAAATAAAATTTTGAGCGATTTACGTAGCTCCACTTCAGCCGAGGTGGCGGTGGCGGTGGTGCCCTCCATAGGCGATATGACGATAGAGGACTTTGGTGAAAAACTGTTCACGCAGTGGGGCTTGGGTAAGTCGGATAAGTATAACGGCGTATTGATACTTATAGCTCTTGACCAGCGTCGGGCGCGTATACAGACCGGCTACGGTGTGGAAGGTGTTTTACCTGACATATCGGCTAAGAAGATAATTGACCGTTCGATCATATCAAATATGAGAGAGGGAGATTTGGATGCGGCGGTGTTGGCGTCGGTCAACGATGTGGCTAATGTGATTTCCGATCCTGTGGCAGCCGAGGAGCTGAAGAGTTCGCAGAGGGATGCCTGGGAGACTGCTCAGGGAGGAGTGACAGGTGAAGATATACGTACCTTTGTCACTTGGCTCGTGTGGATTCTCTTCCTCTTCTCCGTGGGTATGTTGATTTACGACATCTTAGCCACACGAAATAAGGATCGCTACCGTAAGGCTCTGATGTGGCATAACCACCGCACTGCTTATTGGATATTGGCTGCCTGTTCTTTGGGCTTGGGACTGATACCGGCTGCCATTGCGGAATGGATGCGCCACCGGGCGCGTAACAAACCGATGAAATGTCCTACCTGCGGTAGTAAGATGCGGAAACTGAACGAAGAGGAGGATAACGCACTTCTGACACCTTCGCAGGACTTTGAAGAGCGTCTTAACACGGTAGACTATGATGTGTGGGTGTGTCCTGATTGCGGCACTGTGGAGCGTTATCCCTTCCGCACTAAGCAGATGAAATATTCGGAGTGTCCCAACTGCCACACGGTGGCTATGTGTGAGGTGCGCGACCATACACTTGTGCCCGCTACGGTACATAGCCAGGGCACCGGTGAAAAAATTTACGAATGTCAATTTTGCCATCATCAAAATCGTCGCAGATACGTTATACCAAAGAAACCTGATCCGGCAGCCGCAGCCGTTGCTGCCGGGGCAATACTTGGCTCATCGGGCCGTCGTGGAGGCGGTTTCGAGGGTGGAGGCGGCTTTGGCGGAGGCTTCGGTGGCGGAAGCACCGGAGGCGGCGGCGCATCCGGAGGATGGTGATTATTAAATCTTAACAAAAATTATGAAAAAGCTGACTTATGGTGCTTTTGCTGCGTTGGCAGTGCTTGCTTCCTGCAACAACGGCGCTTCTAAAAATGGAGATGATGAGACGCTCCCGAAAGTGGAGCTTATGAGCTATCAATATGATGCAATTGCAGAAGTTGTGGAGGGCGACACACTTCCGCAGCCCGGCAGCAAATATGTAAGGGTATCGGGCGAGGGAGTGATGCCTACCCGTATCGGCAACCGTGACCTTTCACAGCTTCGTGACTCTTTGGAACAACTTGGAGCGATCAGCTTCGTGACCACCGACAAGGTTGAGCCGCGTCTTGATCCGACTATGGTCATCAGCAGTTTGAGCTCCGATGATGTCAATGCTTGCGGCAGTGCCTATAATTCGCTGACTGTGTCGCTGGTTTCTCCCCGTTTGCTCGTATGGAAAGACTATTGTGCCAACTACGTTTGTGGAGCGGCACACGGTAGCTATCGGACAGCGTTTGTCAACTATCGTGTGAGCGATGGCAAGATCCTCTCCGTATCCGATCTGATGCGCCCGGGATATGAGGAGAAGCTTTCAAACCTCATCCGTAAGCAGCTCAAAGATGACAAGGTGGATTTGCTTGTCCCTCTGGATGAGGTGCCTATTCCCGATGTGTTTGAGATTACTTCAAACGGCATACGATTTGTATATCAGATATATGAAATTGCTCCTTATTCGTCAGGAGAGGTATCGGTCAACTTTGATGCCTATGAACTGGAGGATGTTTTGGCTCCCGGAATGATAAGTTTTATCTGTGGTCTTCCTGAGTAAAGTTACTGCGCCTTCCGAAGACGGATTACGGATGAATGGTATGGGAATTGTAGCGTGAGAGTCCCGTTATAACCTGTTTGGGCTGTGATTGAATAGGATAGACTTTTCCCTTCAGAGTCAAACCATTCAAGGTTAAGGAGACCCGGAAAGGATGAGGGGGTAAGGATCCCTTTTAACATTCCGGACTGCCAGCGGGAGCCGTTTACCCTGGCACCATCAAGATAGATAATGTCATAGCGGTCGTGATTTTTCACGATCGCTAATTTATATTCACCCCCAAGCTTGAGAAGTGCCTCGTCGAGAGTACGATCGAAGATTTCCCAGTACCCTTCAATGGGGTCGTCGGAATTGTCAATGATTCGGTGTATCTGTTCAGTGACTTGAACGGAAGCATTAAGAGAATCTGAATTGTTTGGGGAAGTAGGATGAAGTATTGAGGAATAGATTGGAGAGAAAGCGGAGTTAGGTTGATATGAAATGTCGGAAATTAGAATTTCTCCTCCAGGTGAGGCTGCAAAGCCGAATGAGGAGAGTATTGATAATCCTATAGGAATGTTTGCGATTTCAATGGGTTGGGTTGCTCCTGCAACTATGTGAAGACGCCTGTCGGATAATTCGATATTCCAAAGTGTTTCTCCGACAAAGGGAAGCGCTTGGTCTTTAAAGGTCTGTTGCGCTAAAATTGTCTCGGAAAAGGCTGGGTTGCCGGAGTTTGAGCCATTTTTCCCGGTGGGTAGAAGAGCATCAGCCATAGGACGGACAGTCTTAGTAGATGTGGGAGAGGCAATAGAGATGGTTACTACTGTGCCGGAGGATGATGAGATTATATCGTCATTTATCTCTGTCTTGCTGATTGTAATCCAGCAACGACAACCATCCGTATCTGACAACAGCACCGCCCAAGGTGGATCTTTACGTGTGTGAGTTGCACCGTGGGCATCGGTGTATGCATATCGGCGTGAAGGATGGGCGTGACAATTATCAATTCTGAAAGAAAGGAGGCAGGAAGAAGCAGGGGTGAGATTTTGCCGGGGATTGAGGCTTATACTGTCAATCATTGGCTGGGCAGTGGTGTTGGTTAGAAGTATTCCCTCGGGTGAAGCGTAGGTGAAGGGGCTATAGCCACGGCTTCTGTTCCAATGTAGGTTGGCATCGGAATTATGATAGCCAGCTCCAAAAGCTATATTAGTGTGTGATGTGATAAGGAGTGCAAGAAATAATATTATGTGGCGCAATGAGGTCAGGGCAGGACACAAGGCTACTACGGTAGAAGACAGAGCGGATATAGCATGGCGCAGGGGAATCATGCCGAGACGAGGTTGGATATACTTGTCACTATTCCCACGATGGCAAAGAGGAGTATGACTATACCGATAACACGGTTAATAAGCCGCATGGTATTCATACTGAAATGACCGCGCAATTTATCAACCAAGTACGTCACAAGCCACCACCAACCGAGCGCACCGGCTACAATCCCGACAAATCCTATTATGTAGTGATAGAACTTGATGTCGGGCACGAGGAAATTGAAACGTGCGAACAGACCGATTATAAGAAAGAGAATGAGTGGGTTGGAGAAGGTGAAAAGGAAACCGCCAAGAATATTTTTCTTTGGCTCACACTCCTCGATGGCTGCCTTGCGAAGTGTCTTTGCCGGATTCTTCCTGAAAAGGTAAATACCGAAGCCGATAAGCACTGCGCTACCCACAAGCTGAATGATATTCTGATTCCGCTCCACAAACTCTTCTATGAAGGAGAGTCCGAATCCGGTGAGCAGACAGTAGAAGAGATCAGACAAAGCCGCACCGACACCTGTATAGAGTCCTGTGAGCCGTCCCTTATCGAGAGTACGTTGTATACATAGGAACCCCACAGGTCCCATGGGAGCCGATATGAGGATACCAATGGCGATGCCACGCCATAACATATAAAAAAGACTCTCTATCAAGTCCATTTGCCGGATTGCAGAAATATTATGATGTCTCGGTAAGAAAAGGTTAAGAGACGTCAGTTAGTAATAATATACCCGCCGAGAGTGGTTGGGAGACACTGATAGCGGCGAAGACCAAATTTTTGTTTGGCAGCGGGGCCCGATATGGGTGACCCTCCGGACATTGTAACATCATAGTGTGAATGGCAGACAGGACAAACGGCTTCATATAGATCGCCTTCAATCTGCACCCTGACATCCGGCTTACATTCTACGGGACACGCCAAATCGTAGGCAAGGGGGACATCGGTAGTGGTGGTGAAGGGATCCATACCGTTAATCAGCAATATGCCTCCGAATCCCGTGGCACTCTGTGTGCTGTAAGGGAAACCTGACGGTTGCCGGAGGTTGGAGGTAAGGATAAAGTTACGGCTTGCGCCGAAGCCTGCCACTCCATAAGTGTTCCAAAGACCCGAATCTCCTATATTAACACTCACAGCAAGATTAGGGATACGATCGTCGTCAACGGAGTCGCATCCCGTAAAGGAAAGTGCAATGAGGGTTATGAGGGGGAGAAATTTCCTCATGCGAATGGGATTGCCTTCAGCACCTGTCCGAACTGGTCAGCCATTTTCTGGATATGACCTCCCACCATCGGAGCCAACATAGGAGGTAGCTTTATGTCAATGGCAACCTGAGCGTCGCAGGATGTATCGGAAATGGGCTTGATATTCATCTCCAATGAAAGGGGGATGGGAGAATTCTCCGCCTCAAGCTTTATGTGTGAGGGGTCGATTTTCTCAACCACTCTGAAGGTGAGATCGCCCACGGGTCCGGCAGGTACGGAAATTGAGTCGGAGGTAATCTGAATGCTGTCGAACATTTCTCTCTTGTCGTCAGGCACGCTCTCTGCCGGAACGTTGGCAAGGAGAGAACGCAGGTTCTCAAGATTCGATAGTTTGGCGTAGACACTCTCTGCAGAGGCAGAGAGTTCTACCTTTTCGCTTTTATATGTAGACATTTTAAATTTGAATATTATTGTGGGGAGTCCAGTCGGCTGGGTCTTCGCGCCATTCACGCAGAGCATCTGCTTCCGATTGGCTTATATAGTTGGTTTCCTCAGCCACCTCTATCATAGTTGAGTAGTTGCACAGGGGCACAAGGGTAACGTCAGCCTCGCGGAAACGTTTCACAGCCATCGGGAATTGATAGTTGAAGAGGCACGTCATTCCGATGACCTCACATCCGTAGGTGCGTATCACTTCTACGGCTTTCAGGGAGTTGCCTCCCGTAGATACAAGGTCTTCGAGCACCACCACCTTAGTGCCGGGCTTCAGGTTACCTTCTATAAGGTTCTCAAGACCATGGTCTTTAGGGGTGGAACGCACATACACATAAGGAATGCCGAGAATATCGGCTACTATTGCACCGAATGCTATCGCACCGGTGGCGACGCCCGCGAGAGCTTCTATTTCCGGGAAATTCTCCAGAATCACACGTGCGAACTCTACCTTGACATAGTTACGTATGTCGGGGTATGATAGAATGCGACGGTTGTCGTTATAGATAGGCGAGTTCCAGCCTGATCCCCATACAAACGGGTTTTCGGGCTGCAACTTTATTGCGCTGATCTGCAAGAGCTTCTCGGCAAGAATTCTTTCCGGTTTTTTCATAATAAAACAATTGTTGAGAGTATATTATACATCACATACAGGAGAGAATCGGCGTGAAATCTGCAGCGGGGTTGTTATCCCACGAAAAAACACGAAAATTCCTAAAATGCAAAGTTACATTTATCTCCAAAAATATCCAAATGAAGTTGTTTAAAATTTACGATAAACTATCAACAACTTCATTTTTTAGAACAAAGAAAGGGGTGAAAAAGTGGATTAAAGGTGTTAAAATAATGTTAACGGGGCTTAGAAGGTGACGGCAAGAGTGAATAATGATAAAGCTCGGGGCTTGGCTTGCCAGATGGTTTCGGCAGATGATATGAGAGTGGAGCCAGTGGTGCATACATCATCGATGAGGAGGATGTGCCGCCCGGCAACCTCATCGGGATTCTCTACTTTGAAGAGTCCGGATGTATTGGCGAGTCGCTGCTCTCGGTTGAGGGCTGTCTGTGTGCGGTGGGAGCGCACGGCTTTGAGTGTTAGGTTTACCGGAATGCCTGTAGCTTGGCTAAGGCCATCGGCTATATGGTGAACCTGATTGTAGCCGCGTCGTATCTGTTTCCAACGGTGCATAGGCACGGGAATAATAAGGTCGACATCGGAGAAGAAACCTGTGGAGAAGAGTTCTCTGCCCGCCATCTCTCCGAGCATATTGCCTATGGAGGGAAAGTGACGGTATTTCATATCCTGGATTAGGGTAGAAAGAGGAGAGTCGCGGTTGTAGAGAAAATGCCCGGTAGCCCTTTCAAAAGGGAATATCCCTGCGAAGCGTTCCTCCATAGGGTTTAGTTTACGACGGTGGAAGCCGGAGCGGGGGAGGTCAGCGAGGCAATGCGAACAGGCAAACCGCTCGTGTGGGGTGAGGGAAGAGTGGCAGATATGGCATTTGCGAGGAAAGAGGATATTGAGGAGATCGGCGAGCATTATGGTTTATAGTTTATGGTAGGTGAGGAGTTCAGGGTTTTGGTGGACTGCATGCCTCTTTGACGGCTTTTGAGGCGATTTCGCTCTCGAAGCCGCGAGAAAGAAGATGACGGAAGAGCTTCATACGCTCCTCGCGGGCATCAGGACCGTTGAGGTCAAGCGACCTGGCTTTTGCCATAGTTGTGCGTTTAAGTGCATTAAGATAGTCAGCTTCCTCAATGGCGTGGAGACCTTGGGCAATGTCTTGCGGTGTAAGCCGTTTGGCAGCGAGGGCAAGACGTATTTTATGTCGTCCCCAGCAGGAGAAGCGGCATTTGTCACGTGCGAAGCTACGTGCGAATCGGGCATTGTCGATGAATTTCTCTTCGATCAGTTCAGTCACAATCTGCTGCACCTGCGAAGAGGTGAGTCCGAGGCGGTATAATTTTTGACGGATGTCGGCTTCGCATTGCTCGGAACGGGCACAGAGGTCAGCCATTCGTATTTTTGCGGCTTCCGGGGTGATAGGGGTGTTGGAGGACATGGTTTTTATTGTTTGGAGTGGTTAGGGGTGGGTAGCACGTATGAACCGGTCTTTCCCGAAGGAATCTTTTATGATCTCCACGTCGGAGTAGCCTTGCGCTTTCAGGAGATGTGAAAGGTCGGAGGCGTGTCGCGGATTGATTTCGAAATATAGCCGTCCCCCTTTTACGAGGAGGTCTTCGGAAAGGTTGGCGATACGTTTGTAGAATCGCAGCGGATCATTGTCAGGCACGAAGAGCGCTGAGTGCGGTTCGTAGTCGAGTACGTTTTTCTCCATCGACGCTTTTTCCGACTCGTCGATGTAGGGCGGATTGCTGACTATTATGTCGAATTGGTCGTTGCTGCTCCAGCTGAAGATGTCGGCACAGATGAAACTGATGTCGGTCTTGAGGGTGAGGGCGTTCTCTTGTGCAACTTTTATAGCTGCAGGAGAAATGTCGAGGGCGGTAATCCGGGGGAAACGGAGGGTGCGTGCCAAAGCAATGGCTATGCAGCCTGAGCCGGTAGCGATGTCGAGCACCTTTAAATCTGTACGGTCTTTGGCATCATCGGCTATTATGTCCACCAACTCAGCGGTTTCGGGACGTGGAATCAGCACGTCGGGAGTAACATGGAGTTCCAGTCCGTGGAAACGCGCCTCTCCGGTGATATATTGGATTGGCTCATGGCGCAGCAGACGTTGCAGGATTTTGTCGATTTCCGATTTTATAAAAGGGGAGAGTGGTTCCGGCTCGTGTATGAGCATATCGGTGAGGTTCCATCCCTTGAGGTGATGGAAGATTATTCTTATTATGGCTTCTGTCTCTCGGTCGCCGTATATTGGTCGCAGGGAGGAGCGAAGATGTCGAAGTGTATCGCGCACGGTTTGGCTTAAGGTTTAGGGTTTAAGGTTTAGGGTACGGGTTTCTCCGGACTTTAGGATGAGGGGGATGGAGTTGCCGTTGACCAAAAGTGTCACGAGGGTATTGCGTGAGCCGACGGGGAAGCGGTCGAGAGCTGCAGCAGTGTCGGGGGCAGTGATGGTAAAGGATGTTACTTGACCATCTTTCCAATCAGCATCAATCTCGTAGCCGCCACGTGCTTTGAGCCCTTTGAATGATCCGTCAGCCCATTCCTGAGGTAATGCAGGAAGAAGGGTGATGACCGATTGTTCCGGCTCGGCGGTTGACTGTATGAGCATCTCAGCCACTCCGGCTGTACCGCCGAAATTGCCGTCAATCTGGAAGGGTGAATGGGCATCGAGGAGGTTGGGGTAGGTGCCGCCACCTCTGCGTCTGTCTTCTCCCTTGTAGCCGTCGGGACTTACATATTTGAGCAGACGACGGTACATAGAGTATGCCTTGGCATCATCTTTAAGTCGGGCGAGTAGATTGACGCGCCAGCCGGTGCTCCATCCGGTGGTGTTTTCACCTTTGATTTCGAGAGTACGCGCTGCAGCCTTTGCGAGTTCGGGGGTTGTCTCAGGTGTAATATGGTTGCCGGGAAAGAGCCCGTAGAGGTGTGACTGATGACGGTGCTGCGGATCTTTTTCCGTGAAATCTACAGCCCACTCCTGAAGCTGCCCGTTGGCACCTATCTTATAAGGAGCGAGTCGTGGAAGGGTTGCGTCAATCTCGGCTATCAGTTCAGCATCGGTATTGAGGACCTTGGCAGCGTCGCGTGTGTCGGTAAGACATTGGCGAATCATTGCGATATCGGCGAATCCACCTTTGCTTGTAGCGGCTGGTTGACCGTCGGGAGCGATAAACTGGTTTTCGGGGGAGGTTGAGGGGGAGGTGATGAGGTTACCGTTTTCGTCCTCAATCATCCAGTCAAGGCAGAACTCAGCAGCACCTTTGAGAGCGGGATAATATTCACGGAGGAAGTCGAGATCCTGGGTGAATAGGTAGTGCTGCCAGATGTGTGATGCCATCCATGCACCGCCCATATTCCAGTTTGCCCACATGGGATCGTCAGCACCGAAACCTACTGGGCAGGTCATACCCCAGATGTCAGTGTTGTGGGCGAGACACCAGCCACGGTCGATGTCGTAATATGTCTTGGCAGTCACTTTCCCGGCTTGGGGTAGTTGATTTACGAATCCCAAGAGTGGCATATGCAGTTCACTGAGGTTCGTGACCTCTGCGGGCCAGTAGTTTTCCTCCACGTTGATGTTGGCAGTGTAGTTGGCACGCCACGGGGCATACATGTGCTCGTTCCAGAGGCCCTGAAGGTTGGCAGGAACGTTTGGTGTGCGTGAGCAGCCGATAAGTAGGTAGCGACCGTATTGGAAATATAGCTCTTCCAAGTCAGGGTCGATGGCTTTTGTATCGTAGTAGTTCATCAGTCGCTTGTTGAGAGGCATAGATGCTATCGTCGGGTCGGTGGTACCGAAATCCACCTCCACCCGCGAGAAGAGTGGCTGATAATCGTTGAGGTGGTTGGAGAGGAGTGTTCTCAGTGACTTCTCGGCAGCTTTGTCGGCAAGTCGGTCTGCATTTGCTTTCTCGTCGATACCGGACTTGGCAGGGAGGGTATGGGCATCGGCGAAATTAGTGGCTATATTAATAAGGAGATTCACGTCGTAGGCATCCGTCACGGTGAGGGTACCGTCAGCGGAAGGGGTAACGGTGCCTTTGGGAGTCACGGCTGTGATGTTTGTGCGGAAATGTACACCCCGTTGGGGGTCGTATTGGAATACCTCCTGCCAGTTGCCGTTTTCATCCTTTACACGCTCGAAGCCATAGGGGGCGTACCCGTCGGCTGTAATCCTGTGTCCGGCAGATGTGGCTGTGAAAGGAAGCTGGGAGTCGAACTGCAACGTGAAGGAGATTGGGTGAGCAGCGGAAATGTTGACCACTATAACGCTGTCCGGGGCAGAGGCGAAATATGTGGTGGTGACGGCATTGTCCCCTTTGGTGTAATTGACGGAGGCAGTTGCCGTGGTCAGGTCGAGCGAACGGGAATAAGAGGAAGTGGCTGTCTTGTCGTGGAAATCTATGAAGAGGTTGCCGAGGGGCATATAATATTGGCTGTTGGTGCCCTGCATCAGATGCTGTAGCTCTTCGGCTTTACGGATGTCGCCCTTGTCGAGGGCTTCGCGAATGGCAGGAATATGTTTGGCTGCATCGGGATTGTAGGGGGTAGTGTACGGCTCACCGCTCCAGAGGGTGATGTCGTTGAGTGAGATCCGCTCACGTGAGGGGTTGCCATAGATTATGCCCCCCTGACTGCCGTTGCCGATTACGAATGTCTCCTCGAAGTAGTCGGCAGGGCGATCGAAGTTTAGTGATAGAGGGTTATCAATAGCATTGACAGTGATATTTGGGCTATTGACTGGGTTAGTTGTGATGTTTGGGTTATTGGGGGTAGCCATTATTGCCGGTGAGGAGATGAGGGCAGCGATGGCTAATGTTTTTATGCGGGTCATATGTGGTATTATGTATCTGTGGGGATTTTATTATTTATTTGTGAGAAATTTTTATGAGGTTTGAGGGAGGTTTTTTTGTTGGGTTTGAGAGAGGGGTTTTTATGATAACGGCAAAGTTAGATATTTTTTGGAGAATATGGAATAATGTGGTGTATAAAATTTGGGATTTGCCTTCAGGAAGGGATGAGATATGTAAATTGAAGCTGGGACGATTTGGATTTCTCACCTTGCGACAAATCTGCTGGCGCATTGGGAGGGTAGCAGCCGGAAGGGAGGCTGGTAGCGTATCGGTAGGGAGGGGATAGGAGACGAGACTGTTGGCGCATTGGGAGGGAGGCACCCGGAGGTAAACCTGCTGGCGCATTGGGGGAAGAGGAGAAGGGGTTTCCGGAGAGAAATTTTTGGGGAAATGATTAGATTAAAGGAGGGGGGGGAATGTTAATTTAGAAGATGTTTAGCAAATATAAGAATCTCTTCGGAAGAGATGTCCAACTATCATAAGGGGTTGAAATACAATAAGGCGGGAGGGGGCGTAAAAGGGACCTTTTTAAACAATGTTTTAAAATAACATTTCTTTTTCGTTAAAAATCGTGATGTAATTTGGTTATTATGAGTTTTTTTCGTAATTTCGCATTACGATTGACTATCTCTTCCGAAGAGATGGTTGGTTGGATTGCCACGTAAGGGATTCTTCATACTTGGAAGCTCTTGCATACATACTTACTTTGGAACTTCTGTCGCAGGGATATAATCCGCTGAAACAGAGGGAAGAGAAGAAATATCCCTACCTTTTCAAAAGGTAAAAAATCGCGAAGATTTAAGTGGCTGTAAATAAACAACATAGCAATCGCGAGTTGTTTGAATTTTTCCAATCAAAACTCTCTACGCTGAATGCGGATACTGCCCTCAAGTATCGTCGTACAGTGTCTGAACTCGACCTTTTTGTGACCGGGCATCGTCTACCATTGTCGGATCTCTCTTCGGCAATGCTGGCTGATTTCAGCATTGAACTTCTCCGGAAAGGTCTTGCGAAGAATACCGTGGTTTATCACCTTAATATATTAAACGGTCTTGTTAAGTCGGCTGCCAAACGAGGATTGTTGGAGGCAACCGACGCACCACGTGTGTTGGCACGTCAGCTTTCAGAATGCTCTATGCCTTTGCCTCCACTTATGCAAGAGGATAGGTTTGCGGAGTGTCTGAGTATGCTTCGTCAGAAATTGAAAGGCACTGGTGGTCTTTCAGACACTATGGTAAAAAACAGCATTTGTGATGATTCATTTTCAGAGACTGTTTTAAACTGTAATCAAGAGGGTGATAAGGAAAATGGAGCCAGTCTGAAAAAGAGCAAAAAAAGGAATCTGAAAGCAGGTGGTGAGGGCAAGTATGAGGATATGCTTCTCTTTTCGTTGCTGAACGGTGCGATGTCGCTGCGTGATGTGGCTATGCTTAGGAAAGGAGATGTGCCAAGGTATAATGAGATTTCGCGTGGAATTGCCGAGCGTAATATGGCTCCGAAGCGAGATTTTGTGTTTGACCTGAGGCAGTCTTACGCTACTCCTAAGCAGATATATAAAGCTGTAAGTGAGGGACTAAAGAGAAGTTATCTACAGGTTGTCAATAACTTCTCTATTTTGAAGAGCGACAACCACTTAGCTTCCGGTCTCGGTACATTTGATGCCGACACGTTGGCGCGATCAATCTGGGTAGCGTGTGCGGTGAAGAGCGGTGCGACGGTTTCGGAAGCACTTGCCTGTGTGGATGGCAGTGCTGAGTATGCCGTGCCTGATTTCTTCGCCAAGGGTATGCAGCTTGCGGGTGATGCTTCTTCCGAAGCAGCAGATGGTATGCAGGGTGCTTTGACTAAGCAGGGCACTTTAGCTAAGAGAAGAAAAGGTGGGGAAAAGGCTTCTGTGAAAAGTAAGGAAGATTTGAAAGGAGTTTCTTCGAATAGTGTAGAAGATTTGGAAGGAGCTTTTGAGGCGGATTTGAGGAATTTGCAGAACGGGCATTTGAAGGATGTGCAAGCGAGGGAATTTAGGGAGGGACAGAAGGATGATTTAGTAACTGCGGAGGAGAATAAGAAGTTGTGGGACAAGACGGTAAATGCGGTGCTTACCCATGAGATGCCTCGCTGGTATGCTATGCACCTGCGTAAGGGTGTGGATTATGATGAGCTTAGGAAGGATATAAATGAGAGCATCCGACCTGTGCCGGAGCTTTTCTATCCGAGTGAGACGATTAAGAAGCGTGTGGGGAATAAGACTGTGATTGATGAGAAACCGTTCATTTCCCATACCGTGTTCTTTAAGAGCTATCCGGAGAAGATATTGCCGATGTTCAGCCGGATAGGGGATAAGGCTTGGTGCTATCGTGTGACCCGGAATGCCGGCTCACCTTATGCGGTGATTTCGTCGAGAGATATGAAACGTTTTCAGGCTGTAATCGGAGTATTTACACCCGATATTGAGGTACACAATTTAGGTGAACTGTCACCGAAACCCGGCGAATCGGTTGTGGTGATAAAAGCCGGCTATAACAATCGCCGAGGTGAAGTGGAGGATGTGATTAATACTGAAAGCGGATCAGTGATATTTCGCGTCAAGCTCTCCACCGACCAAGGCTATGAGTGGCGCATCGACCTCGATGAACGTCAGATAGAGAGGATATTGGAATAATTGAACTTAGGCTTAGGTTTTCACGATGCTTAAGTTTAGATTTTCGTAATATTGAGATTTAGATTTTCACGAGACTTATTCTTATGAATAGGCGGTCTCCGAACCATCTCGCAAAGCACTGGTAAGTTTTTCAAAGTTAGGATGACAACGGCATATAAACGAATAGCTGAGCGCCTCGAAGACCTTCTTGGGGAGGCACAGTATATGGTGGTAAAAAGCCAGGGGGATGGTAATCTTACTTTCGATGGGCATAGGAAATCGTTGGGGGAATTGGATAACGAAAGCCGCTGTCGATCACTCTGTCTACGAATCGAAAGAGTATTGGGGAGCTGCTGTGAAGAGGAAATCCCATCATTGTTGGAGATGTACGACTTGCTCTACCGAATTGGCTACGGCAAGCAGCCTGACCGACGCTTCCTCGCTACCCAACGCCAGCGAGTCTACACCGCTTGGAGATCCGGTAATCGCAATATACAGGAGAGCCAAATCTACAGCATTTTGAAAAAAGCTGTCAATGGTGGTACGCTTCGTACCAAAATGCTAAAGAATTGGGTAAGAACATTGTGTGTGCATAAATGCTTTCCTAATGTCACTGCTCACGAAAACTACCAGCGCTTAGCAATCGTAATGCGAGAAAACATTGACAACTTGATTGCAGACAGTTCGATTAAGTCGGAAGCATCTCACGGTAAGACTGCTAAAGAACTGAAATTGAAATGGTATCAAGCCAACAAGATAGATGATCTTTCAGTTTTAAGCACACCACTTCTGAAGAATTACCGTAGTTTCGTGAACTCTCTTTTTCCAGCTGTAGTCTCTTACTAATAGTAACAAGACTGAAATTGTATGTTTTATTGCAATTGTCATTATAGATATAAAGATAAGCTCTGTGAATTGATTGGCTTCGTGTCCAATTCCGGTGATGAGGGTAGGAAAGTGAGAATCAGGCTTCAGAACGGTAGGGAAGTTGTCTGTTTAGAAAATGATTTGGAGGAGATTCCCTTGACAGAAGCTATCCTGCAATCCTGCTATAAGATGAAGACCATCGTCCGCGACGGCGAGTGGGATGTACTTTGGAATTTGGGAGGGAAGAATAACGTCACCGTGGGGGAGAAGGAGGAAAGATTTTATCTTATTCCTTATAAGAATATTGAGACTGTTATTGAACTGCTTCCTCGGGGATTTGTACAAGGACAGAATATTTGTGGATTGACAGAGCCGTGCGTACTACGGACTTTTAGTGATTTAGAAAGAGTATTTCCGGAATTGATTGCTTCTCTTGGGAGACATAAAATTAGATTGTGAATCTGTTATTTTGATTCGTGGCAGAATCATTAAAAAATAAGACAGTCAAAGGTACTATATGGAGTACACTTGAACGATTTTCTGTTCAGGGTATTCAGTTCGTAGTCATGATTATCATGGCTCGAATACTGACTCCTGAGGACTATGGATTGGTGGGTATGTTGGCTATTTTCATAGCCATTTCTCAATCTCTTATAGATAGCGGTTTTTCACAGGCACTTATTAGAAAGCAAGATCGCAGTGAGATAGATAATTCAACAGTGTTCTATTTCAATATTGGTGTTGGATTAATACTATATTTCATACTTTTTTTCTCAGCACCTCTTATTGCTAATTTCTATAATGAACCGTTATTGATCCCTATAACACGTGCTATAGGACTCAGCCTTATATTTAACTCTCTGGTAATAGTTCAACGGGCATTACTAACCATTCGACTTGATTTCAAGACACAGGCAAAGGCTTCCTTTGTCGGTGCAGTAGTTTCTGGTGTGGTGGGTATCTGGATGGCTCATACTGGTTATGGTGTATGGGCAATCGTTTGGCAGCAGCTTACCAATCTTGCGATAATAACTCTTCTGTTGTGGATCTTATCTCATTGGAAACCTGTTTGGGCATACTCTTGGACATCCTTTAAGGAACTTTTCAGCTTCGGGTCGAAGATGTTGGCTTCCGGATTACTTGATACACTTTATCGTAATATTTATCTAATTGTCATTGGAAAGGTATTCAAAGCGTCTGACTTGGGTTACTACACCCGGGCACACCAGTTCACAGATTTTGCCTCCTCCAATATTACCGGAATCTTTCAAAGAGTAACTTATCCGGTACTGTGTACGATACAGAACGATGATATTCGGCTTGCTGATGTCTATAGGAGACTATTAAAAACATCGGCATTCATTATTTTTCCTCTTATGATGGGATTAGCAGCCGTTGCCAAGCCAATGATAATATCTTTCCTGACTGAAAAATGGCTCTTTTCAGCGGTCTTGATTCAGATACTCTGTTTCTCTCAGATGTGGTATCCTGTCCATGCAATTAATCTTAACCTTTTACAAGTAAGGGGTAGGAGTGACCTGTTTTTAAAGCTAGAGGTTATAAAAAAAATCAATGGGGTCATTATGCTTTGTATAACTCTTCCGTTAGGTCTTCTTGCCATGTGCTATGGTATGATAATAACCTCAATCATTGCTTTGATAATAAATACCCATTATACAGGTAAGCTTATCCATCTTGGCTTCATTGCCCAGATGCGGGATTTGCTGCCGACTTTACTTCTTAGCTTTGGTGTCGGAGCCGTAGTATACGCTACCGTTACTCTGATTTCAATGAACTCCTGGCTAGCGCTCTGTTTGGGGGTTTTTGAAGGTATAATTCTATATGTCGTTTTAGCCAGGCTTTTTCGTTTCTCAGAATTTGCTGAGCTACTTGCCATTATTCGTAAAAGATAAAATCATTATAAATATGGAAAGCAACGAAAGTCAGATAACCGTTACGTCTCCGCTGTTACCTGATCTGGAGGAGTTCAATGCTCTTCTGAAGGAGATTTGGGCAAACAAGTGGATTACCAATAACGGTTCATTCCATAGGCAGTTGGAGAAGGAACTGGCGGAGTATCTGAAAGTTCCCTATCTCAGCCTATTCACTAACGGTACTTTGCCCCTGATCACTGCGCTTCAGGCACTGCGCATCACGGGGGAGGTAATCACCACGCCCTACAGCTTTGTCGCCACCACACATTCATTGTGGTGGAACGGCATCAGGCCTGTTTTTGTGGATGTGGACCCCTCGAACTGCGGTATTGACCCAGCTAAAATCGAGGCTGCGATAACTCCCAAGACAACGGCAATCATGCCCGTACACTGCTACGGGAAGCCCTGCGACACGAAGGCTATACAGGAGATCGCTGACAAGTATGGTTTGAAGGTAATCTATGATGCCGCTCACGCTTTCGGAGTTGAGGTTGATGGTGAATCTATACTAAATGCCGGAGATATTTCCACACTCTCTTTCCATGCCACCAAGGTTTACAACACGATAGAGGGCGGTGCGATGGTGATGAAGGATGAGCAGACAAAGAAACGGATTGACTACCTTAAGAACTTTGGCTTTGCCAACGAGACCACAGTAGTAGCTCCGGGTATCAACTCCAAGATGGATGAGGTGCGCGCCGCCTACGGCCTGCTGAACCTCAAGCAGGTTGACGCAGCCATAGCGGCGCGTCAGAAGGTGGCAAATGCTTACCGTGATGCTTTGAGGGATGTCGATGGCATAACCTTCTTCGATGATATGCCCGGTATAAGGCACAATTATAGTTACTTCCCCATCTTTGTAGACGCTGAGAAGTTCGGAAAGACCAGAGACCAACTCTATCAGGAGATGAAGGAAGCCAACGTACTCGGTAGACGTTATTTCTATCCGCTCATTTCGGAATTCAGTACATATAGAGGTCTTCCCTCAGCCACCCGTGAAAATCTGCCGGAGGCATATAAGTTGGCTGATACGGTTTTATGTCTGCCGATGCACCATGACCTCTCAGACAATGACATTGAGAGGGTACTGAGACATTTCAAGAAATAAAAGTACATAATACTATATGGAATACCATACAATGAGGGACACAAGGGAATTCCTTGAAAGTCTCGGTTTACCGGGTGGGGATCGCTATGACCTCCCCACATCGGAGAAGCGTTTCCCCGACGGGGGACAGTACAGGTTCGAGGTGCCCGGGATTCAGGGCCCCGGTCCGATGAGGGCACTCCTGGAACAGCTTGAAGAGTACGGCATAGGCATACACCGCGTGACCCAGACAAAGGGAATCATGTTCCTCACCGACGACGAGATCCGGGAGATGGTCGATCTTGCCTGCAGGTACGGTGTCGATCTTGTCCTTGCCTGCGGTCCCCGTGCCACCACCGACACGTCTGCCAGTGTGAAGACCGAGGAGGGCCAGCGGATGGGGTACCGTCTGCGTGGTCAGGAGCAGGTGGTCAGGGGCATAGAGGAGGTCAGACGCGCCTCCCGTCTGGGTGTTAGGGGCTTCCTCATCTACGACGAGGGGCTTCTCTACGTCCTGAACGAGGCCCGCAACAAGGGATATATACCCGGGGATTGCCATTTCAAGGTGTCTGCCCACTCGGGACACGGCAACCCGTGCTCAGCACGTGTGCTTGAGGTTCTCGGGGCAGACTCCATAAACCCCGTGCGTGACATACAGTTGCAGATGCTGGCGGCCATGAGGGACGCGGTTTCAGTCCCCATAGACATCCATACTGAGAACCCGAAGTCCAGCGGAGGCTTCATACGGCATTACGAGGTGCCCGACTTCATCCGTGTCGCAGCTCCGATATACCTGAAGACCGGCGGCAGTGTCGCCGCGAACCACAGCTATGACACGACGGAGAAGGAGGCCAAGCAGAGGGCCAAGCAGATCCTCCTGGTCAAGAGAATGATAGACGAGTACTACCCGGAGGCGGCCATGTCGCCTAAGGCGTGTCCCCGGGCTCAGAGCATGGGACAGATATGAGATTTCACAGATACAATAGGGATTTCGCCTTTGTGAAGGCTCCCATGGAATTCAACAAGTTCACTCCGAGGGACACGCTCCAGTACTGTCTCGGGAGCACCCTCTACATGCCCGGCACAAAGGACATCAGGGAGAAGGTCATAAACCGGCAGTTAGAGGTGACATCCTTCGTCATGTGTTGTGAGGATGCGATCAGGGAGGAGGACCTCCCGGCTGCGGAGAGGAACATACTGGAGCATCTGGACTGCTTTGCTGACCTAATAGAGCAGGGGCGTCTCAGCCATGACGACATACCGCTAATTTTTGTGAGGGTGCGCAATCCCGAACAGTTCAGGAGCTTCGTGTCGAGGATGACGGCCCGTCAGGCATCTGTGCTTACGGGTTTCAATTTCCCTAAGTTCAACAGCAGGAACGCCCTCGGTGTCCTCCGCACACTCGCCGAGGCCAACAGGAGATTCAACGTTGTTCTGTACGGCATGCCCATATTGGAGGGGGAGGAGGTCGCCTTCAGGGAGACCAGGAACCAGGAGCTCCTCCTGCTCAGGAACATCCTTGAACCGTATAAGGAGCTCATACTGAACATACGTGTGGGTGGCACCGACATGTCCTCCCTCTTCGGGGTGCGGCGCGGCATCAACTCCACCGTCTATGACATAATGCCTGTCAGGGATGCCCTCTCGGACATAATCAACTTCTTCAGCCGCTACAACGACTACTGCGTGTCGGCCGCTGTCTGGGAATACTTCAGGGTATACAAGGAGGATGACATAGACGAGGTGATCAAACGCAATTTCCACAATGCGCTGATCAAGGGCCATGACATAGTTAACCCTGCGATAGACGGGCTTCTGAAGGAGGTGCTGATAGACCGTGCCAACGGCTTTGTGGGGAAGACCATCATACATCCAACCCATGCCAAGTTCGTGAACGCCATGTTCACCGTGGTCGAGGAGGAGTACAACGACGCCGTGCAGATCCTCAACACCTCGGGCGGGGTGGTGAAGAGTGCGGATGGCGGGAAGATGAATGAGATAGGCCCACACCAGAGATGGGCGCAGAAGATAGTTGAGCGTGCCAACGTTTACGGTGTGGTGAAGAACGAGGACTCAGTCCTTTCACTGGTGCTGGGCCACAGGGAATAGAACAGTTTGGAGATGAAGATAGTATTAGGCACGATGAACTTCGGTCCCCAGCTGGACCTTGAGGGCAGCCGGCAAATGGTGGACGGGTTCCTGAAGTCGGGGAACCGTGAGCTGGACACCGCATATGTTTATAACAATGGTGATACGGAGAGGTTGCTGGGGGATATCCTGCCCGGCATTCCCACCCATAGTTATGGGATCGCCACCAAGGTGCATCCCCGGATAACAGGCAGGCTTGACAGGAAGACCATACTGATGGAACTTGACGAGTCGCTGCGGCGTATGAACAGGGATTCTGTGGACCTTCTCTATTTCCATTTCCCGGACGGCAAGACCCCGATAGGGGAGGCGCTTGACACCGTGGCTGAGCTGTACGGCACAGGCAGGGTCAAGGCGTTCGGACTGAGCAACTACCCTGCATGGCAGGTGGTTGACATCTGCCACAGGTGTGATTCACACGGCTGTCCGAAGCCGTCGGTCTACCAGGGGATGTACAATGCCCTGTGCCGGAACGTGGAGCCGGAGCTCATACCTGCATTGAGGGAACTGGGAATGGTTTTCTACGCTTTCAACCCGCTGGCGGGTGGGCTGCTCACAGGCAGGCAGCTGGACTATGACAGTGCTCCTGAGCCGGGACGTTTCGCACGGCTGAAGAGCTACCGTGACAGATACTGGAAGAGGTCCTATTTCGAGGCGGTCTCGGAGATCAAGGAAGCATGTGACCGAGAGGGTATCCCGATGGCAGAGGCTGCCTACAGATGGCTGGTCAACCATTCCATGCTGAGCGCAGATAGGGATGCGCTCATTCTTGGGGCGTCCCGAATGGAGCAGATGGAGCAGAATCTCTCTGCCGCATGTGGAGGTCCACTCCCGGAGGATATTTTGGAAAAGATGGACATGGCGTGGGAGACGGCCAAACCGGACAGCCCGGCTTATTTCAAATTCATATAGGGCAAATGAACACTACAGAACTATTTATCCAAAGTCTGTGGACAGTCAGGGATATGGAGCTGACACCCGAGCTGATCCATGCTGTCAAACGTTGTCTATTGGATTATCTGGGGGTGACCTTGGCAGGCTCCAGACTTCAGGGGGAGAGGGGTAAGGTTTTACTCGAGGCTCTCGGTCCTGGAATTGGAGAATGCTCTGTCATCGGTTACGCAAGGATGTCGACTTTACATTCTGCCTCCTTCATAAATGGTCTTAGTTCCCATGTCGCGGAGCTGGATGACGGGGTAATATCCGGGATCATACATCCCGGAGCACCCGTATTCACCGCGTTGTTGGCCGTGGCGGAGAAAGAGTCGGTCGGGTTTGACAATTTCTGCAGGGGCGTGTTGATCGGATATGAGTCCTCCGTGAGGCTGGCCAACGCCATCCAGCCTTCTCATAAGAAGCGCGGCTACCATGCATCGGGGACCTGTGGGCTGATTGGCGCAACGCTTGGCATAGCTGCGATGCTGGGCTACACACCCAAGCAGGTCCATGATTCCTTCTGCGCAGCTGTTGCCTCGGTACACGGCACGTTGAAGGTCCTGGAGGATGATTCAGAGCTGAAGCCCTTCAATATCGCGACAGCAGCCAGTGACGGGATTGTGGCGGCCTTGATGGGGCAGGCGGGCTTTGAGGGCCCTGCCGACCCTCTGGAGGGACAAGCCGGGTTCTTTGCCCAGTTCTCCGAGGAGACGGACTACTCCAAGCTCTACCGTTCAGAAGGGGAGAGCCTACATATCTTCGATGTATATGTTAAGCCGTATGCGGCATGCCGTTATGTACACCCATCAATTGAGAATGCCCTGAAATTGAGGTTGAACCATGGAATTGACGTTTCTCAGGTTGTCTCAATTGAGATACGTACATATGCTTTGGCGGTGAGGAATCATGACCACACAACGGTCAATAATGTCTCCTCTGCAAAGATGAGCATCCCTTTTGGAGCTGCAGTTGCCTTGATCACAGGTTCGGGGGGGATGGGTGCCTTTGGTGAGGGCATGGTCCGCGATGCCGACGTCTCCAGCCTGATGAAGAAGATCAGTGTGGTGGAGGATGAGGAATGTTCCCTGCACTTTCCTGCAAAGAGCATGGCGTATATGACTGTTAAAATGCAGGACGGGACTCAATACGCATCTCTTACGGAACATCCAAGGGGGGAGGCATCGATGCCGCTGTCGGACACGGAGCTGATTGACAAATTTAAGGAATTATGCGCCTTTGGCGACCTTAGTATGGAGGATACGGAACATGTTGTTGACAATCTCTTCTCAGCCGATGTGAACCTCCATAACATATTAAAAATCATGAGGACATGACAGATTTGAACACCCTTTTCAGTGAGCTGAAGAAAAATGGCATTGATTTTTTCACAGGAGTTCCTGACTCTCTCCTGAATGACTTCTGCACATATCTTAGCGATAATTTCCCTGCCTCTAAACATATTATGGCTGCCAATGAGGGGAATGCAGTAGGTATTGCTGCAGGCTATCATATGGCTACCGGCAGGTTGCCGGTGGTATATATGCAGAACTCCGGCATAGGCAATGCCATGAATCCCCTGTTGTCGTTGACCCACCGGGATGTCTATTCAATACCCATGATTCTGGTCATAGGCTGGCGTGGGGCTCCCGATATTGAGGATCATTGCCAACATAGGAAACAGGGTGAGCTTACACCTGTTTTGATGGCCGACATGGACATACCCTGTCAAGTTCTCGACTCTGAGGACAGTGTGGTGGAAAAGTTCATGTGGGCACAGCATACAGCAAGGGAGATCGGGTCTCCGGTTGCTCTGATTGTGAAGAAGGGTATACTTTCCCGGAAGGATAAGAAACAGAGTTATCCGGAAAGTCAGCTGTTGAGTCGGGAGGAGGCAATAGGGACTGTCTTGGATACATTGGGAGACCGGGGCGTATATCTTGCCACTACGGGACGGGCCACACGTGAGCTGCATGAGCAGCTGAAACTGCACGGTCTGGCTGCGGGACATGAATTCCTGAATGTGGGTGCTATGGGTCATCTTTCCTCGATAGCCCTTGGTATGGCAACTGGTTGCCCCGATAGGAAAATTGTGGTGTTTGACGGGGATGCCTCCGCAGTCATGCATCTGGGGAGCCTTGCCACCAATGGACGCTATATGCCGGGTAACCTCATTCATATAGTTCTTAATAACGGTGTAAATGAGTCAGTCGGTGGCCAGGAGTCACCAGGGCAGACTGCGGATCTGACACAGATAGCGGCGGCCTGTGGATATGAGACTGCTGGTGGTGCTATAAAAGATAGGGAAGGCCTCCAGAGGATAATCCAAGGGTTCCATAATCAGGACAGGCCATGTTTCATAGATATGCATGTCAGACAGGGAATAAGACCTGACATGCCTAAGCTGTCGATAGACCATCTGCGAGTCAAATCCGATTTGATGGACCAATTCAAATATAATAAATGAAGAAAGCAATTGTTCTCGGTGGTACCTTTCCCCACCGTCATCTCATAAAGAAATTGAAGGAGCGTGGCTATTACGTTCTCCTGGTAGACTATTACGAAAATCCGATAGCGGGGGATGTGGCTGACAGGCATATTCGAATTAGTACCCTTGACAAGGAGGGTGTGTTGGCTGTTGCCCGTGAGGAAAATGTGGATCTGGTCATAACAACCTGTGTGGACCAGGCCAATGTGACAGCATGTTATGTGGCGGAGAAGCTGGGCCTTCCACATCCGTATCCCTATGAGACCTCCCTTAGCGTCACAAATAAGGAGGATATGAAGCGGATAATGATCGAGAACGATATACCGACTGCAAGACATTACACAATCACCAGTGAATCTGAATTTGACGATGTAAGATTAAGATATCCGTTAATAATAAAACCGGCTGACAGCAACAGCTCTAAAGGGGTTCGTAAGATAGAACATGGTGATGAGAACAGACTGTCTCATGTTCGAAAGGCACTTCAATTATCCAGAAATGGCGCTGCTATAGTGGAGGAGTTTAAGGAGGGCACCGAGGTCGGGGTCGACTGCATGATAATAAATGGTAAGGCCCATATTATTATGACTAGGGAGAGACGTAAGATTGACGTCAACAATGATGGTATCCAGCAGATCTACGGCTCTTTTTGGCCGGCGGACGTCACACCCGTTCAGTTGGAAAACCTCCGCCTTATAGCACAGCGTATTGCCTCGGCTTTCAGGATAGATAACTGTCCCCTCATGATGCAGACTATAGTCAATGGGGCGGAGATAAACGTCATAGAGTTCGGTGCCCGTATAGGAGGAGGTGAAAATTACCGTATCATAATGGAATTGACGGGTTATGACATGATTGATGAGTCGATTAATTCTTTTCTGGGGAAACGCATAAGTGGGGAATATGCTAATCCAAAGGATTATTTGGCAGATAATTATATCTATATGACATCCGGCTCTTTCGGAAAAATGACCATAGGTAAGGCGACGATGAATGACATCCTGTACTTCAACGTATATAGACACTCTGGATCGGAGGTTGGTCCGGATATTTCAAGCAATAATAGAGTCGGGGCTTTTGTGGTGAAGGGTGCCACCCATGATGAGTTGCTTAAGAGAATTGCCCATGTTGTTGAGGAGATGGAGGTCTTTGACACTTCCGGGCAGCCCAGTATGAGAAAGGATATCTATATTTGATTGATTGACCGCTTCATCTGTATTTACTTTTACAGTTATGATTTATTTACAAACGCCTATAAGCACAGAGGATATTTCCAAGCTAAATGTTGGTGACATTGTCTCTCTGTCCGGCTATATCTATACCGGGCGTGATGCGGTGCTCCCAAAGATTGTGGCACATGCCGAGAATGGGACGTTAGAGGAGATAAATGTTGATCTTGAGGGTCAGGTAGTATTCCACACTGCTGTCAGCGTGGCGGGTGTGGGGCCCACATCAAGCAATAAGCTTGAGATTGAGGAGAGTTTTGAGCCCCTTTCCCGTCACGGTGTGAGGCTGTTTCTGGGCAAGGGTGCGATAAGCCGGGAGACAGTGGAGGCACTTGAGCGGAACAGGTCGGTCTTTGCCGTAATACCCCCCGTTACGGCGCTTTTAGGCAGCAAGACTTCAGATATGGAGACGGTCTGCTATCCGGAGTTGGGGATGGAGGGGTTGCACAGGATTAAGGTGGACGGTTATCAGGCAATCATTGCAGCCGCAAATGGAGAGAGCATATATGAATAATATAGTGGAGAAGGTGGCCGGCTGCCTTGTTGAGGCTGGAAGCACTTTCAGGGAGGACCAGAAAGAGGCTTACAGACGAGCGATCGCTACGGAGGAGAGCTTCGGGAGCTGCTGGGTCATGAAGCAGGTGCTGGAGAATGCCATAGTTGCCGAGCATAACAAGGGTCCCCTGTGTGACGATACGGGTATACCGCACCTATTCTTGGAAATCGGCAGGAACCGCACACTTCCAGGTGAGGTGATAGGACAGATATACGAGGGTATAAAAGTGGGTCTAAGACGACTTCCAGGTCGTCCGATGGCCATAAAGGGCGATGATTATCATCGCATAGACCAATCCGGTGGTCTTGACTCGGATCCGGGAGGGTTGGCCCCTGCGCCGTTGTTACTGAAATACGTTGATGATGATGTGCTCAGGCTGACAATACTCATGTTGGGGGGTGGACCGGCAATACGTGGTGTGACGCAGAGAATTTTCCACAGGCACAGTGTCGAAGCGGTCATAATGGAGATTGTCACGAGGGCCATTCCGGCGGTTAGGGAGCTTGGCTGTTCCCCCTGCACGTTGGCTGTGGGTATTGGCCGTTCACAGTTTGAGGCAACCTCTATGATGATGGAGGCCATGGCAACTGGGAACTATAATATACAGTCTGATTTTGAGAAGGCCATAACAGATCGGATCAATGAATCACGTACCGGAGCTTTAGGGTTAGGTGGACAAACTTCCGTTCTTGCAACCTTTGCTAAGGTCGGTCCACAGAGGGCAAGTGGAGTTCGTATAGTTGCTATTCGCCCATGCTGTTGCTTTGAGCCGAGGAGGGCCTCAGTCGAATTATGAGGTGTTGGACATACAGATAAACCTCTGTTTATTCAAAAAATAGAGTTAAAGACCAGTTATTAGAACGAATGAACCAATCCTAACAATCTTCAATTGCAATAATGGGAAATGCCAATTCTTATAAAGGAGACATTCAAGTTCAGTGGAAAGTTTGTGTAAGGTGCTATACATTTAACCATGCACCTTACATTGTGGATGCAATGCATGGTTTCTCAGCACAGCAAACAGAATTTCCTTTTGTATGTTGTATAGTTGACGATGCTTCTACAGACGGAGAGCAGGAGGTCATCAAAAAATATATTGATGAAAACTTTACTATGAATATTAAAGAAGCCTATACTCGTAGTGAAGAATATGGCACTGTAATCTTTGCACGTCATAAGATAAATTATAATTGTTATTTTGCAGTTATTCTTTTAAGCCGAAATCATAATTCTACATCCGAACTTAAGGCTAAGAAAAGATCTTATATATCGGAATGGGAAAATAATTGTGAATATGAAGCTTTATGTGAGGGAGATGATTATTGGATTGACCCATTGAAACTTCAGAAACAAGTGGATTTTTTAGATAGACATCCCAATTATAGTGTCTGTCTTACAAAGTTTATATGCTATAAAGAAAAAACAAATAATATTTTTGCCTTGTCTGGAGAGCAATATAGTTCTCTAAGAGATATGTTGTGGCGAGATTTACAGTTCGGAACGGCTACAATTGTATTAAGACAGGAATTGTATTTGAAATATCAAGAAGAGATACAACCTTTTAAAAAAAATTGGCTGATGGGGGATAAACCTTTGATTTTATATATGGCTACTCAAGGCTTAGTAAAAACTCTAAGGGATATTACGGCTGTTTATCGTATACTTGAAATTTCTGCAAGTCATTCTTTAAATATTAACCTTCAATTAAAAAGAGCGAGAAATACAATAGATATCTACCATTTTTTTGCAAATAAGTATTTACCAAATGACATTCAATTAAGTCAGAAAATAGAAGGAGGGTACTTATATCGAGCATATTTAGTTTATTATAGAAGTCAACAATCTATCCCAGCCAAGCTAAAGGAGGATATAAATAATTATAAGGGAAAATATTATAAGGTTATAATTGTTAAGTTAATGTTGAAGATTCCTTTATTACAAAGAATTATGTATGATGTTCTAAGGAAAAAGAATGAAATTGTAGGTAAATTAAGAGTAGGTAAAAAAATTAATAACGATATATAGCAATATACTTACAAATAATATGAGTATAGATATTATTAATGATAGGAAGTCTCAAGTATCTCATCACTCTCATATAATTGATATAATAAGAGCTCTGTCTGCTATTTTTATTGTGTTATATCATTATACATATAGATACAATGAAAATAAATTTATTATTGATGCTCATGCCGAAATATCTTGGCCTTTTCAGGTTAGTTGGGGATATGGAGCAGTTTCCACATTTTTCATATTATCTGGCTATCTCTTGGCTAAAAATGTTGAAAATGTAAAAGCTCAAGCTGGGCATATTTTCATAAAAAGAATGACTCGTTTATACCCTACTTATTGGGTGTGTATGAGTATCACTACCTTAGTGCTATTAACAATTTTCCCGGAGGCTAAGGTGTCTTTAAAAGAATACCTTATAAATCTTTCTATGTTGGCTTCAAACTTTAAAACAAGATTTGTTGATGGAGCCTATTGGACGATGGCATACGAAGTGAAATTCGCCGTTATTGTGTTTTTGCTTCTGTTGATACCTAAGATAAGCACAAGAAAGATAACAATCGGATTAATATTGATATTCTCTATTTTGGAAGTATTTTATGGAAATTTATTATTGTTTAAAATATTGAGAGTATGTTTAATAATTGATTGGATTCAGGTTTTCGTAAGTGGAATTGCGATTCATTATATTCAAAAGAAGAAGAGTGATATAGGATATTGGGTTATATTATTCTTATGCCTGTGTGCTCAGTTTTATAGGCATAGCTCTTCTGCATCACCATCAAATATATTTTTTATAGCAACTTTATTATTATTATATTTACGTCCTAAGCTTGACTTAATCAACATACCTGATATAATCTATAGATTGTTTGAATTTATTGCTTTAATCAGCTACCCATTGTATTTACTTCATCAAATGATAGGTTTTGCTATAATAAAATGGCTACGTAGTGTTGGACAAACTAGCGAACTATGGATAATACTACCTGTTGGTGTCTCTATTATATTAGCACTTATTATTCATAAGTTTATTGAAGTTCCTACTTCAAAGGGAAGTTTTATAAATTGGCCTCGTTTACAGAGTAAACAATAAAAATAGAGGTAATGATAGGAATAATCTATGCTATTTTTATAGCTGCTATAATGGTAGGGAATGGGATATATTTCGGTCCATGTACTATTAGACAGTATTGTGCAATTATACTTTTCATATATCTTTATTTTAACTGGAGTAATATAAAAGGTTTTTCTCAGATAATGCCTTTTTATGCAATGTTTATCGTTCTCTATGGAATCAGTGCTTTATTGGAGAATAATATTCAAAGTTTTATTAGACAATTAGTAGCGTTATATGGAGTTGCATTGCTGGGGTATTATAACACTATTCTTATTTTAAAAAGATATTATACTTTTAATTATTTTTTAAATAGTTTTATTGTAGTTGGAATAATAAATAGCATAGTCACGATATTACAATATTTAGGAATTAAATATGGTTATTTGATAGGTGCTATCTTTGTTGATATGAATGATGAGGTTAAGGTTGCACAACTAACTAGAATGATGCAGGGGAATCATTCTAATTTGATGGGGATAATGGGTGATATTGTGTATAATGGCTATTACTCTATGATCTTGCCTTTCTTTCTACTGTTTAGATTTAGACATTTAAATTGGATGGTCAAATATGCTCTTTTATTTTTATCTTTAATGTCATTATTTATGGTCGGAGAAAGAAGTTGTTTTGGTATTACTCTAATATTGTTAATGTATTATCTATATATAGAATTTAGAAATTCACTATTATTTTACTTTCTATGTCTTTTTGCATTTAGTGGATTGTTTTGGTTAGTTTCTGATATTATTAATAGTGATATAGTTCAATCAAGCCGTTGGATAGGAGGAGATTCAGGTGTCAGAGAAAACATTAATAAGGAAATATTGCCATTTATTATAGAGCATTTCTTTCTTGGTGGGCAGAAAGCCTTTCTAAGACTCACAGGCTTCCCTCCTCATAATGTTATTGCGTCCGGATTTATTTATTCGGGCATTCTGGGAGGAATGTGTATCGTATATATTTTGATGAAACAGGTAATGATAGCATATACATTATTGAAGAAGCATAAAAACATATTGATTACACTTGCTTTTATGTCATATACTTTAAACGGTTTTTTTCATAATCCTGCTATTGTGACTGGTGATGCAATGGTGTGGATAATGTGGGGAATGGTATATTTTTCCTACAAAAATCACAGAAAATCTATAATAAAATCAAATAAATGTGGAAGCATATCCTTTAATCTCGGTCATAGTACCAGTATATAATGTAGAGAAATACTTACGTAGATGTATCGATAGTATTATTTCTCAGACCTATCCCAATATAGAGATTATTTTAGTTAATGATGGCTCTACAGATAAT